>DATJOV010000425.1:0-17147 GCA_035506735.1 Acidimicrobiales bacterium
GTCCTGCGCCGCCCGGGTCCTCCACCTCGACCAGGCCACGTGCACCGTCACGTACGGGGCGGCCGGGGTCCACGCCTTCGGTGCGCAGTACGCCGGGGCGGCGCGCTTCGCCGCCTCGACCTCCCCCGCCGTCACCGTGACGGTGGTGCGGGGGTGAGGGGTCGGGCGGCGCACCCCGGAATGTCGGAGCCCGCGGCGGGGTCGTAGGATCGTCGGGGACGAGACCCGCACGTCACCAGGAGGCCCGAGCCGTGGCGGAGAGCATCACCATCATCGACAACCGGACGGGCAACCAGCTCGAGATCCCCATCCACAACGGCGGCGTGGCGGCCAGCGAGTGGACCAAGCTGCTCCCCGGGATCTGGTTCTTCGACCCCGGCTTCGTGGCCACGGCGGCGTGCGAGAGCTCGATCACCTTCCTCGACGGGGACGCCGGGATCCTGCGCTACCGCGGCTACCCCATCGAGGAGCTGGCCGAGAAGTCCACCTACCTCGAGGTGGCCTACCTCCTGCTGCACGGGGAGCTGCCCACCGCGTCCGAGTACGAGGGGTGGCGCCACGAGATCACGTACCACACCTACATCCACGAGAACGTACGCAAGCGGTTCCTGGAGGGTTTCCACTACGACGCCCACCCCATGGGCATGCTGGTCTCGGCCGTGGCCGCCCTCTCCACCTTCTATCTCGACGCCAAGGAGATCTTCGACCTCGACGCCCGCCGCCGCCAGATCATCCGGCTCATCGCCAAGATGCCCACCCTGGCCGCCGCCGCCCACCGCTTCTCGGTGGGCATGCCCTTCGTCTACCCCGACAACACCCTCGACTTCCCCGCCAACTTCCTGTCGATGATGTGGAAGGTGGCCGAGCCCCGCTTCGAGGCCGACCCCGTCCTGACCCGGGCCCTCGACCTCCTGTTCATCCTCCACGCCGACCACGAGCAGAACTGCTCGACCACGGCCATGCGGGTGGTGGGCTCCTCGCACGCCGACCCCTACTCCTGCTGCGCCGCCGCCTGCGCCGCCCTGTACGGCCCCCGCCACGGGGGGGCCAACGAGATGGTCATCCGCATGCTCACCGAGATCGGCTCCATCGAGAACGTCCCCGCCTTCATCGAGTCGGTCAAGCAGGGGGCAGGGGGCCGGCTCCAGGGCTTCGGCCACCGCGTCTACAAGAACTACGACCCCCGGGCCAAGATCATCAAGCAAACCGCGGACGAGGTCTTCGCCGTCACGGGGAAGAACCCGCTCCTCGACATCGCCCTCAAGCTCGAGGAGATCGCCCTGTCCGACGAGTACTTCACCTCGCGGCGGCTCTACCCCAACGTCGACTTCTACTCCGGCCTCATCTACCAGGCCATGGGCTTCCCGCTCGAGATGTTCCCGGTGCTGTTCGCCATCCCCCGCACCTCGGGCTGGCTGGCCCACTGGCAGGAGCTGCTCGACCAGGACTCCAAGATCGCCCGGCCCCGCCAGCTCTACATCGGCCCCGAGGCCCGCACCTACGTGCCCATCGAGCAGCGCTGAGCGCCCCCGGGCCGTCCCGGCCCGACCCGCTCAGCCCGCCGACCTGGGGACGAGCCGCATCAGGCCCTCCTGGACCATCGACACCACGAGCTCGCCCTCCCGGGTGAAGAAGAAGCCCCGGGCCAGTCCCCGGGCCCCGTAGGCGTTGGGGCTGTCCATGTCGTAGAGCAGCCACTCGTCGGCCCGGAAGGGGCGGTGGAACCACATGCAGTGGTCCAGGCTGGCCCCCATGAACTCGGCATCGTCCCAGCGCACCTCGTGGGGGGCGAGCATGGTGTCGAACAGGGACATGTCCGATGCGTAGGCGGCCACGCAGGCGTGGAGGAGGGGGTCGTCCGACAGCTCGCCGTCGGCCCTGATCCACACCCGCTGGACGGGATCGCCGGGCTCGTGCTCCATCCAGGGCAGCTCGCCCACGTGGCGCTGGTCGATGGGGTGGGGCCGGGCGAACCAGTCGGCCAGCTCCTCCCGGTAGGGCTCGAGGCGCTGGTGCAGGCTGGGGAGGGACTCGGGGTCGGGCACCGGGGGCATGGGCACCTGGTGGACGAGGGGTCCCTCCTCGTGGGCGTGGAAGGACGTGGCCAGGTTGAAGATGGCCTGCCCGTGCTGGATGGCGACCACCCGCCGCGTCGTGAAGGAGCGGCCGTCACGGATGCGGTCGACCTCGTAGAGGATGGGGACGTTGGGGTCGCCGGGGCGCAGGAAGTAGGCGTGGAGGGAGTGCACCCGCCCCCGCTCGACGGTGCGTCCCGCCGCCATGAGGGCCTGGGCCGCCACCTGTCCCCCGAAGACCCGCTGGCGCCGCTCGTCCGGGCTCACCCCGCGGAAGATGTTCACCTCGATGGGCTCGAGGTCGAGCAGCTTCACGAGGAAGTCGAGGGCGTCGCTCACCCCCCCATCCTGGCAGGCGTCGCCGCTACGGTGTCCACGTGAGCGCCACCGCCTTCCCCGAGGGCTTCCTCTGGGGCACCGCCACCGCCGCCCATCAGGTCGAGGGGGGCAACGTGGGCAACGACTGGTGGGCCTTCGAGCACGCCCCCGGCACGCCCTGCGCCGAGTCCAGCGGCGACGCCTGCGACTCGTGGCACCGCTGGCCCGAGGACCTGGCCCTCGTGGCCGGGCTCGGGCTCAACGCCTACCGCTTCTCCCTGGAGTGGAGCCGGGTCGAGCCCGCCGACGGGGAGTGGTCGGTGGCCGCCCTGGACCACTACCGGCGCCAGTGCGAGCGCTGCCTCGAGCTCGGCCTGGTCCCGGTGGTGACCTTCAACCACTTCACCCTGCCCCGCTGGCTGGCCGAGCGGGGCGGCTGGGAGTGGAACGACGCCCCGGGGCGCTTCGCCCGCTTCTGCGCCCGGGCGGGCGAGCACCTGGGTGACGTGGTCGGCTGGGCCTGCACCCTCAACGAGCCCAACGTCGTCGCCATGATGGGGTACCTGTGGGGGGTCTTCCCCCCGGCCGTGACCGACGCCGGGCGCCGCCTGGCCGTCAACGGGGCCCTGTGCACCGCCCACCGCCAGGCCGTGGCCGCCCTGCGGGCCGGCCCCGGGGACTTCCCCGTGGGGCTCACCCTGTCCATGACCGACTACCAGGCCGTCCCCGGGGGGGAGGCCGAGCTCGAGGCCCTGCGGGGCCCCAACGAGGACGTCTTCCTGGGGGCCACGGCCGGGGACGACTTCGTCGGGGTGCAGTGCTACAGCCGGCTCCGGGTGGGGCCGGGGGGGATGCTCGGGCCCGAGGAGGGGGTGCCCGTCACCCAGATGGGCTACGAGTACTGGCCCCAGGCGGTGGAGGCCACCGTGCGCCGGGCGTGGGAGGTCACCGGGGGGGTCCCCGTGGTGGTGACCGAGAACGGGATCTCCACCGGGGCCGACGAGGAGCGCATCGCCTTCGTGACCGAGGCCGTGGCGGCGGTGCGGCGCTGCCTGGCCGACGGGATCCCGGTGCGGGGCTACTTCTACTGGAGCCTCCTCGACAACTTCGAGTGGGTGCTCGGCTACCGGCCCCGCTTCGGCCTGGTGGGGGTGGAGCCCGGCACCTTCGAGCGCCGCCCCAAGCCCAGCGCCGGGTGGTTCGGGGGCCTGGCCCGGGCCAACGGGCTGCCGTAGGGTTGGCGCAGGGCGGCTCGGGGGGGCTGCCGATCGGGGGGGCGGTGAGCAGGTCGTCGGGGCGGCGGGAGGCCGCCGGTGGGTCCCGGGACGGGGGAACTAGATTCCCCGGGATGGCCGGGGCCCTCGAGCGCGTCCGGAGGCTCTACCAGACGCCCTCGGGGAGGCGGCTGGTGCGCTATGCCGCCGTGTCGGTGATCTCCACCGCCGTCTCCTTCAGCGTCCTCGGCCTCGTCTACGGGGTCTTCCGGTGGTGGAGCGAGGCCCCCAGCGCCGCCTTCGCCAACATCGTCGCCAGCGTCCCCGCCTACACCCTCAACCGCCGCTGGTCCTGGGGCAAGAGCGGTCGCTCCCACGTGTTCAAGGAGGTCGTCCCCTTCTGGACCATGACCGTGATCGGGATCGTCCTCTCGACCCTCTCGGCCACCGGCGCCCATCACTTCTCCAACGACCACCACCTCCACCACCTGGCCCGGACGGTGGTGGTGGAGGGGGCCAACACGGGGTCCTTCGCCGTCCTGTGGGTGGTCAAGTTCCTGGTCCTCAACCGCCTCTTCCGGGTCCACCCCGTGGCCGAGATGGAGTCCCAGGCCGAGACCGAGCTGTTCATGGAGGAGGCGGTGGAGATCGAGGGGGCCGAACCCTGATCCCCGCCCCGGCGCCGCCGCTCCGGAGCGGGCCCGAGGTCAGTCCCGGAAGTTGGTGAACTGGAGCGGGATGCCGAAGTCCTGCTCTTTGAGGGCCTTGATCACGCCCTGCAGGTCGTCACGCTTCTTCCCCGACACCCGCAGCTGGTCGCCCTGGGTCTGGGAGGACACGCCCTTGAGGCCCATGTCCTTCACGAACTTGTTGATCTTCTTGGCATGGTCGGAGGAGATGCCGGCGTTGATGGCGATGCGCTGGCGCACCGTGCCCTTGGTGGCCTCCTCCACCTTGCCCGTGTCGAGGGCCTTGAGCGACACCTCCCGGCGCACGAGCTTCTCCTCCAGCACCTGGTGCAGGGCCCGCAGGCGGTCCTCGGTGGAGGAGCGCAGGACCATGTCGTGCTCGCCCAGCTCGACGGCGGAGTCCGTCCCCTTGAAGTCGAAGCGGGTGCCGGCCTCGCGGTTGGCCTGGTCGACGGCGTTGCGGACCTCCTGCATGTCGACCTCGGAGACCACGTCGAAAGTGGGCATGGCGCCACGTTAGTGCCGCCCCACCCCGGGCCCCGGGGCTTCCCGGGTCCGCAGACGGCCGAGGTATGGTCTGGCCAGGGGTCGGTGCCCGAGTGGCCAAAGGGAGCAGACTGTAAATCTGCCGGTTCTGCCTACGAAGGTTCGAATCCTTCCCGGCCCACCACCCGACGTCGTCCGTGCCGGCACCCCTGTGGCCGGGGACCCGGCCCTCCCCCCGGGGTGAACTTGCGGCCCCCGGGGGCTTCATTACAATGCCGTTACGAACCTGCCTGCGCCTGGAGCACCCCCGCGTCGGGGGGGCGCCCGGAGCCTGGCACGGACGTGTTCGCCGTCTGGGAACGAGGACCGAGGCGATGGGTGTAGTGGGCAGAGCCGGAGCGGTGGTGCGCGGCTTCGACCCCTCGTCCGTGCCCGTCCTCGGCCCCGCCCTCGACCGGCTCACCGCCTGGGACGAGGCGGTGCGCACGCGCTGGCCCTTCAACGCCCTCGTGGGCCCCGAGCTCGAGCCGGACGCGGTCGAGGGGGACGGGTCCCGCCTGCTCGTGCGTCCCGCCCTGCTCGGCTTCGTGGCGATCACGGCCATCACCCTGGGCGTGCTCCAGCCCCGCTCGCCCTTCGTCCTCAAGGAGCCCGGCGCCTGGTTCTTCGGGGTGACCCCCGTGGGCCGGACCCCCTCCACCCACTGGGAGTTCCTGGGCCTGGTGGCCGTGTACGGGGGCCTCGTCCTGTTCATGCGGGTCTGGTACGGGCTCATCCGCACCCTGTCGAAGGTCGAGGGGGTCCCGGTCCGCAAGCTGGCCCTGGTGGCGGCCCTGTGGATCGCCCCCCTCCTGCTGGCCCCACCCCTGTTCAGCCGGGACGTCTACAGCTACGCCGCCCAGGGCGAGATGATGAGCCACCACATCTCCCCCTACCACTACGGACCGGGCGTGCTCGGGGCCACACCCTCGGTGGACCTGGTCGACCACCTGTGGCTCAACACCCCCGTCCCCTACGGCCCCCTGTTCATGCAGCTCGACGGGGTCATCACCAGCGCCTCGATGCACCACGAGCTGGCCGACGTGCTCATGCTGCGCCTGCTGGCGCTGGTGGGGGTGGCCCTCATGGCCGCCGCCATCCCCTCCCTGGCCCGCAGCCTGGGGCGCGACCCCTCCTACGCCTTCACGGTGGCGGTGCTCAACCCGGTGACGATCCTGCACCTGGTGGGGGGGGCCCACAACGACGCCCTCATGCTCGGGTTCCTCATGTGCGGGCTGGCCCTGGCGAAACGGGGCCGCCCCGTGCTGGGCATCGTGCTGTGCGCCCTGGCGGCGGCGGTGAAGGTGCCGGGGGCCATCGGCATCCTCTACATCGGCTGGGACTGGCTCGGCACCGACCTCTCCCTGCGGGCCCGGGTGCGGCCCGTGCTCACCGCCGGGCTCATCGGCGCCGCCGTCATGGGAGCGCTGTCCCTGGTGACCGGCCTCGGGTGGTCCTGGGTCCTCAACCTGGCCACCCCCGGGACGGTGCGCTCCTGGGTGGCGCCCGCCACCGGTATCGGGATCCTGCTCACCGACTGCCTCCACCTGGTGGGCCTGGGGGTCCCCCTTCACGCCGTGCTGACCGTCACCAGGGTCGGCGGCGCCCTGACGGCGGCCGGGGCCGGGGTGTGGCTGCTGTTGCGCTCGGACCGCATCGGGGCCCTGCGGGCCATGGGCCTGACCATGCTCCTCATCGTGGCCCTGGGCCCGGTGGTCCAGCCCTGGTACCTGTCCTGGGGTCTCGTGCTCCTGGCTCCCGTGGCCACGGGCAAGGTCCGCACCCTCATCGTGGCGTCCTCGGTCCTGTGCGCCTTCATCGGGCTCCCCGCCGGGCGCCAGCTCGTCGGTGACCTCTTCAGCGCCGACCCCCTGTCGGTGGCGGTGAGCCTGCTGGCCTGCCTGGCCATCCTGACCGTGCCCCTGTCACCCTTCGACCGCCAGCGCCGGCTGCCCCGGTGGCGCCGGCGGGGGCCGGGCACGGGCCGCTCCGACCGGGAGCCCTCGGGCTCGCTCGACTACGTCGGCGTCTGACGGGGCCGGCGTCGGGCGGGCCGGGCCCTCCCCGGGGTCACAGCATGCGCTGGACCACGGTCACGTCGAGCCAGCGCCCGAACTTCCGGCCCACCTCCCGTTCCACCCCCACCAGGGTGAACCCGCAGCGCCGGTGGAGGGCGAGCGAGGCGGCGTTGCCCCCGGCGATGCGCCCCACCACGGTGTGGAAGCCCTGGCGCCGGGCCAGCGACACCAGCTCCTCCAGCACCAGGCCCCCCACCCCCCGGCCCCGGTGGGTGCGGGCCACGTAGAGCGAGTCCTCCACCGTGGTGGCGTAGGCGGGACGCTCCCGGAAGGGCGAGAGCGAGCCGAAGCCCACCACCCCCCCCCCGTCCAGGGCCACCACGGCGGGGTAGGCCCCCTGGTGCTGGGCGATCCAGGCCCGCTGGCCCTCGAGGGTGCGGGCCTCGAGATCGAAGGTGACCGTCGACTCCAGGACCTCGACGTTGTAGATGGCCCGGATGGCCTCGGCGTCGTCGCCGCGGGCCATCCGGACGTCCATCGCCCGATGGTACCGGGGGGTCGGGACGGGCCCGGAGGGGCCGCCGCCGGCCCCCGGAAGGCCCCGGTGGGGCCGCTATGCTGGGACGGGAGGCTCTCCCGGCACGCAGGACGCCGACGCCCCCGCCCCCTTAGCTCAGTCGGCAGAGCACAGCCATGGTAAGGCTGGTGTCGTCGGTTCGATTCCGACAGGGGGCTCCCTGGCGGCGTAGCTCAGTCGGTCAGAGCACACGGCTCATAATCGTGGGGTCGCGGGTTCGAGTCCCGCCGCCGCTACCAGTCCACCAGCACGGGGCCCGGGGGGTCCGAAGGAGCGACAGCGATGGCCAAGAACGAGAAGCGGGTCCAGGTGACGCTGGCGTGCGAGGTCTGCAAACGGCGGAACTACATCACCATGAAGAACAAGCAGAACGACCGGGAGCGCATCGAACTCACCAAGTTCTGCCGGTGGGACCGCAAGCACACCCTCCACAAGGAGACCCGCTGAGCCCGTCCTGACGGCGCCCGGCCCACCCTCCCCGGCCCCTCTCGGGCGGGGGGCGCGGGGGTGGGCCCGGACGCCGCCACCGGGGGCAGGCCGGGGCCCGGTGGGGGCGTCGCAGGGGCCGTTCAGGTCGTGCCGCCGGCACCCCCGGAGCGGGTCACGTCGACGGGAGCGCCCCGGTGGCCGGTGGTATCCTGGCTGCTCGGCCCCCATGGCCGGCTCACCGGTGACCGGCGACCTGGCCGCCGAAGGGCAGTAGCTCAACTGGTAGAGCACCGGTCTCCAAAACCGGCGGTTGGGGGTTCGAGTCCCTCCTGCCCTGCCACCCGCAGTGCGAAAGGCGTGCGAGAGCCGTGAACCGAGAGATGAAGCGCATGATGCAGCGCCAAGGCCAGATCGAGGCCGACGGCTCGCCCGCGGTCCGGCGCACGGCTCCTCCTCGCCGCCCCGCCCCGCAGGCCGAGACCTCGGTCCCGAGCCGGGTGGCGGAGTTCTTCCGGGAGGTGCGCTCCGAGCTGCGTCAGGTGGCCTGGCCCACGCGGGTGGAGGTGGCCAACTCGGCCACCATCGTCTTCATGACCCTGGTGCTGCTGGTGAGCCTGATCTTCCTCCTCAACTACGCCTTCTCCCACGCCGTCACCTTCCTGTTCAACGCATGAGCGACGACGACCCCCGTCTCGAGGCCCCGTCCGGGGCAGACCTCTCCGCCGCCGGGGCCCCGGGCGACGACGCCGAGCGTGCCGCCGCCCTGGAGGAGCTCCTGGCCGAGGAGACCGCCCTCGAGGAGGCCTCGGGGGCCGGGCCCGCCCCCGATCTGACCGAGCCCGCCCTCGAGCCCGGTGAGCCCGGGGCCGAGCCGCTGGTGGCCGTGGGGGCCTTCGAGGCCGGGGAGGCGGAGGTCGAGGCCAACGGCCACGTGCCGGCCGAGGTCGAGGTCGAGGCCGAACTCGACGAGGAGGACGAGGAGGACGAGGAGCTCCCCGTCGTGGAGAGCCCCTACGACCGTCCCGGCAACTGGTTCGTGGTCCACACCTACGCCGGTTACGAGAACAAGGTGAAGTCCAACCTCGAGAGCCGGATCGTCTCGATGAACATGGAGGACCGCATCTTCGAGGTGGTCATCCCCATGGAGGACGTGGTCGAGTTCAAGAACGGCAAGAAGGTGGTGGTCCAGAAGAAGGTGTTCCCGGGCTACCTCCTCACCCGCTGCGACCTGGACGACGACTCGTGGTCGGTCATCCGCAACACCCCCGGGGTCACCGGCTTCGTGGGGCCGGGGACCAAGCCCACCCCCCTGTCACGGCGCGAGGTGGAGAGCATCCTCCAGGTGAAGGTGGAGGGCGGGGTGGAGGCCCCCAAGAAGACCCGGCCCCGCCTGGAGTACGAGGTGGGGGAGACCGTCCGGGTGCGCGAGGGTCCCTTCGCCGACTTCTCGGGCCAGATCGACGAGATCAACGAAGACCAGCTCAAGCTCAAGGTCCTGGTGAACATCTTCGGTCGGGAGACCCCGGTCGAGCTGGAGTTCAGCCAGGTGGCCAAGCTCTAGACGCGAGGAGTCGCAGCACCGATGCCCCCGAAGAAGAAGGTCCTGGCCGTGGTGAAGATCCAGCTGCCGGCGGGCAGCGCCACCCCGGCGCCCCCGGTGGGGACCGCCCTCGGCCCCCACGGCGTCCAGACCATGGAGTTCTGCAAGCAGTACAACGCCGCCACCGAGAACCAGCGGGGCACCATCATCCCGGTGGAGATCACCATCTACGAGGACCGGTCGTTCTCCTTCGTCCTCAAGACCCCCCCCACCCCGGCCCTGATCCGGGAGGCCCTGGGCATCCCCAAGGGGGCCACCGCCGCCGGCCGGGAGCGGGCCGGGGCCATCACCGACGCCCAGGTCACCGAGATCGCCAAGGTGAAGCTCCCCGACCTCAACACCCACGACCTCGAGGCCGCCAAGCGCCAGGTGGCGGGCACGGCCCGCTCCATGGGCGTGGCCGTCGAGGGCTAGACGGCCCCGCCACCGTCCGAGAAGCGAACCGGCGAGATCGACCACAAGGAGTCCCCCGTGCACAAGGGCAAGAAGTACAAGGCGGCGCTGGAGCGCTTCGACCGCCAGCACCTGTACTCGCCGGCCGAGGCCGTCGAGCTGGTGAAGGAGATGGCCTCGGCCTCCTTCGACGAGACCGTGGAGCTGGCCGTGCGCCTGGGGGTGGATCCCCGCAAGGCCGACCAGATCGTGCGGGGCACCCTGTCCCTCCCCTCCGGCACGGGCCGGACGGCCCGGGTGGTGGTCTTCGCCGCCGGCGAGGCCGCGGCCGAGGCCAGGGCGGCGGGGGCCGACGAGGTGGGGGCCGACGACCTCGTGGCCCGGATCGAGGGCGGGTTCCTGGACTTCGACGTGGCCATCGCCACCCCCGACATGATGGGGCAGGTGGGGAAGCTGGGCCGGGTGCTCGGCCCCCGGGGGCTCATGCCCAACCCCAAGACCGGCACCGTCACCACCGACGTGGGAAAGGCCGTCACCGAGTTCAAGGGCGGGCGGGTGGAGTACCGCACCGACAAGGTGGGCAACGTCCACGTCCGGGTGGGCAAGACCTCCTTCGAGTCCGACGCCTTGCTCCAGAACATCCACGCCGTGATGGAGGAGCTGGTGCGGGCCAAGCCCGCCGCCGCCAAGGGCCGCTACCTGCGGGCCATCACCCTCTCCTCCACCATGGGCCCCGGGGTCCGTATCGACCCGGCCCAGGCTCGCGACTACGAGGCCGACCTGGCCGCCTCGGCCTGACCGGCCCGGATCGGGACCCCGCCGAACGGGGGGCCCGCCGGCCGTAGTAGATTCCTCCCCCGGCCCCGCTGGGGCCGACAATTCGAGACCAGGCCGTCGCCGCAGACCTCCGGTCGTGCTCCGGCACCCAAGGGACCCCTCGGGGTCCGCCCGACGAGGCGACGAACGCAACACTTCTGTGCGGCCCGCGGGTCCGCTCGGTGGATGCGGTGACGGCCCCGGACGAGCGGCGCCGTGCCGTTCCGAGCAGGGAGTCCGCATGGAGAACCCGAGGCCCGAGAAGGTGGCCGTGGTGGCCGAGGTGCGCCAGCGCCTCGAGGCGGCCGAGGCGGCCATCCTGACCGAGTACCGAGGCCTGACCGTGGCCGACCTGGCCACCCTCCGCCAGGCCCTGCAGGCGGCCGGCGGGGACTACAAGATCTACAAGAACACCCTGGTCAAGCTGGCTGTCGACGGGGGCCGACACCAGGCCCTGGCCCCCCTGCTCCAGGGCCCGACCGCCATCGCCTTCGTCACGGGCGAGGTCAGCGCCGTGGCCAAGGCCCTCCGGGACTACGCCCGCACCTCCCCCAACCTCGTGATCAAGGGGGGCATGCACGGCGAGGGGGTCCTCTCGCCCCAGGACCTCGCCGCCCTGGCCGATCTCCCCTCACGCGAGGTCCTCCTGGCCCAGGTGGCCGGGGCCCTGGCCGCCCCCATGCGCCAGCTGGCCGGCCTCCTCCAGGCCCTGCCCCGCAACCTGGCCTACGGCCTGTCGGCCCTGCTCGACCAGCGCGGCGGGGCCCCCGAGACCGACGCCCCCGAGGCCGACGCCCCCGAGGCCGGCGCCCCCGAGGCCGGCGCCGGCCCTGCCGACGCACCCGTCCCCGCCGACGCCTCGGCATCCGGGGACGCCCCGGCCGCCGCGGCGCCCGCCGAGGGGGAGCCTGCCGCCGAGGCGCCCCCGTCCGAGACCCCCGCCGAGGCGCCCCCGGCCGAGGTCGCCGCCGAGGACGGCACGCCCGAGGCTCCCGAGGGCTGAGGGCCCCCGCCCGCCCCTTCGACCACCGACCGCCCCTTCGACCACCGACCGTTCGCCAATCCAAAGGAGCACAGCCACCATGGCCACCAAGCTGAGCAAGGACGACATCCTCGAGGGGATCGCCGCCATGACCGTCCTCGAGCTCTCCGAGCTGCTCAAGGAGTTCGAGGAGAAGTTCGGGGTCACCGCCGCCGCCCCCGTGGCCGTGGCCGCCGCCCCGGCCGCCGGTGGCGGCGCCGACGCCGGGGGTGCCGAGGAGGAGAAGTCGGAGTTCGACGTGGTCCTCACCGCCGCCGGCGACAAGAAGATCCAGGTCATCAAGGAGGTCCGGGCCCTCACCAGCCTGGGGCTCAAGGAGGCCAAGGACCTGGTCGACTCCGCCCCCAAGCCCGTCCTGGAGCGGGTCTCGAAGGACGACGCCGACAAGGCGAAAGCCCAGCTCGAGGAGGCCGGGGCCACCGTCGAGGTCAAGTAGGGCGGGGGGCCGTGCGCCCCAAATTGCTTGACGACACCGGGGCGCGTCCGTACCCTGTCCCTGGCAGCACGGAAGGGGTTGCTTTGTCCTGCACGCGCGCGTATGCTGTGCGGTTGCCGTGCCCCTGCTTTCGCGCCACTCCTGCCGAAACCGGCTGGGTGACCCGCGCCCCCGCGTCCCCCGTCTGACCGTCCCCGTCCCGCCCGACCCCCGCTGTACCCCCCGACCGCCCGGCTGTACCCCCTGACCCCCCGTCGTCCCTGTCCCACCCGTCGATCCGGGGGCGCTGCGCCGCCCCCGTCCCGTCCCTGCCCGTCACCTCATTGGGAGGAGTCGACCGTTGCCTGCACGGTCCCAGAGTCCTGATCGGTTCTCGTTCGCCAACCTCGACGAGGTCCTCCGCCTGCCCGATCTCATCGCCATCCAGCGGGACTCGTTCCGCTGGTTCCTGGACAAGGGCCTGGCCGAGGCCTTCTCGGACATCAGCCCCATCGAGGACTTCACCGGCCAGCTCAGCCTCGAGCTGGAGTACGACCCCTCGGATCCCGACCTGCGCCCGCCCCCGAAGTTCCAGGAGGAGGAGTGCAAGGAGAAGGACATGACCTACGCCGCCCCGGTCTTCGTCCGGGCGCGGTTCATGAACGCCCAGACCGGGGAGATCAAGGAGCAGACCGTCTTCATGGGGGACTTCCCGATGATGACGGACAAGGGCACCTTCATCATCAACGGCACCGAGCGGGTGGTGGTGAGCCAGCTGGTGCGCTCCCCCGGGGTCATCTTCCAGCCCGGGCGCGACGCCAAGACCATCGTCACCGGGACCATCCACCCCTACCGGGGGGAGTGGATCGAGTTCGACGTGGAGGCCAAGCCCTCCAAGGACGTGACCGCCGGGGCCCGGGTGGCCCGCAAGCGCCGCCTGTCGCTCTTCGTCCTCCTGCGGGCCCTGGGCTACGAGGACGAGGGCTTCCTCAACCGCTTCGTCCGCCACTTCGACTTCCTCGAGGGCCAGTGGGAGAAGGAGCGCGACCTGGCCCCCAGCCGGGAGGAGGCCCTGCTCGAGATCTACAAGCGGGCCCGCCCCGGTGAGCCCCTCTCGGCCGAGGCGGCCCGGGCCTACTTCGAGAACGCCTTCTTCAACCCCAAGCGCTACGACCTGACCCGGGTGGGGCGCTACAAGCTCAACCGCAAGCTCGGGCCCGAGATCGAGCGGGTCTCGGGCCTGCTCGACATCGACCTCGAGCGCCCCGCCCCCGACCAGGGGGTGCTGAGCCCGTCCGAGATCCTGGCCACGGCCACCTACATGCTCCACCTGGCCGACGGGGAGTCCGGGTACCGCATCGACGACCAGGACCACTTCGCCAACCGCCGCATCCGGTCGGTGGGCGAGCTCATCCAGAACCAGGTCCGGGTGGGCCTGTCCCGCATGGAGCGGGTGGTGCGCGAGCGGATGACCACCCAGGACGTCGAGGCCATCACCCCCCAGACCCTCATCAACATCCGCCCCGTGGTGGCGGCCATCAAGGAGTTCTTCGGGACCAGCCAGCTGAGCCAGTTCATGGACCAGAACAACCCCCTGTCGGGTCTGGCCCACAAGCGCCGGCTCTCGGCCCTGGGCCCGGGCGGTCTGTCCCGGGAGCGGGCCGGGTTCGAGGTCCGGGACGTCCACAGCTCCCACTACGGCCGCATGTGTCCCATCGAGACCCCCGAGGGCCCCAACATCGGCCTCATCGGGGCCCTGGCCACCTACGCCCGGGTGAACGAGTACGGGTTCATCGAGACCCCCTACCGCCGGGTGGTGGACGGGCGGGTCAGCGACGAGATCGTGTACCTGGCCGCCGACGAGGAGGAGGAGCACGTCATCGCCCAGGCCAACGCCAAGCTCGACGAGCGGGGCCGCTTCGTGGACGAGCGCGTCCTGGTGCGGCGCGGCCCCCAGGGGGCCGGGGTGCGGGTGGGGGCCACCTCCACCTCGTACGGGACCACCAGCGAGATCGACTACGTGCCCCCGGCCGAGGTCGACCTCATGGACGTCTCCCCCAAGCAGATCGTGTCGGTGTCGACGGCCCTCATCCCCTTCGTCGAGCACGACGACGCCAACCGGGCCCTCATGGGCGCCAACATGCAGAAGCAGGCCGTGCCCCTGGTGGTGCCCGAGGCCCCCTACATCGGGACCGGGGTCGAGGCCCGCGCCGCCCAGGACGCCGGCGACGTGCTCCTGTCCGAGGGCGAGGGGTCGGTGGCCGAGGTCTCGGGCGAGCACATCGTGGTGGAGTACAAGGCGGGCCAGCGCGACCGCCTGGGCCACGAGCTCGGCCGCCGCCGCTACAGCCTGGCCAAGTTCCGCCGCTCCAACCAGAACACCTCCATCAACCAGAAGGTCATCGTGGACGAGGGCCAGCGCGTCGGCCCCAACGACGTCCTGGCCGACGGCTCGGCCACCCACAACGGGGAGCTGGCCCTGGGCAAGAACCTGCTCGTGGCCTTCATGCCGTGGGAGGGCTACAACTACGAGGACGCCATCATCCTGTCCGAGCGCCTCGTGCGCGACGACGTGCTCACCTCGATCCACATCGAGGAGCACGAGGTCGACGCCCGGGACACCAAGCTCGGGGCGGAGGAGATCACCCGGGACATCCCCAACCTGTCCGAGGAGATCCTGGCCGACCTGGACGAGCGCGGCATCATCCGCATCGGGGCCGAGGTCGACGCCGGCGACGTGCTGGTGGGCAAGGTCACGCCCAAGGGCGAGACCGAGCAGACCCCCGAGGAGCGGCTCCTGCGGGCCATCTTCGGGGAGAAGGCCCGCGAGGTGCGTGACACCTCGCTCAAGGTGCCCCACGGCGAGTCGGGGAAGGTCATCGACGTGCGGGTGTTCTCCCGCGAGGACTCCCACGAGCTGCCCCCCGGGGTCAACCAGCTGGTGCGGGTGTACGTGGCCCAGAAGCGCAAGATCTCCGAGGGCGACAAGCTGGCCGGGCGCCACGGCAACAAGGGCGTGATCTCCAAGATCCTGCCCATCGAGGACATGCCCTTCCTGGCCGACGGCACCCCCGTCGACATCATCCTCAACCCCCTGGGCGTGCCCAGCCGGATGAACGTGGGCCAGGTGCTCGAGTCGCACCTGGGCTACGCGGCGCGCTGGGGCTGGGAGGGGGCCGAGGCCCACGAGCTGGGGCCGGCGGCCGCCACCAAGACCCGGCCCCGCACCGACCCGGCCGTGTGGGTGGCCACCCCCGCCTTCGACGGGGCCCACTGGGACGAGGAGGAGGAGGCCGGCCGCCACCCCACCATCCGGCGGGTGTTCGAGCTGCTGCACCCCGACTCGGCCGACGGCACCCGCCTCATCGGCACCGACGGCAAGGCCACCCTCTACAACGGTCGGACGGGCGAGGTGTACGACAACCCCATCTCGGTGGGCTACGTCTACATCCTGAAGCTGGCCCACCTGGTGGACGACAAGATCCACGCCCGGTCGACCGGCCCGTACTCGATGATCACCCAGCAGCCCCTGGGCGGGAAGGCCCAGTTCGGGGGCCAGCGCTTCGGTGAGATGGAGGTGTGGGCCCTCGAGGCCTACGGCTCCGCCTACGCCCTCCAGGAGCTGCTCACCATCAAGTCCGACGACGTGCTGGGGCGGGTCAAGGTGTACGAGGCCATCGTCAAGGGCGAGAACATCCCCGAACCGGGGATCCCCGAGAGCTTCAAGGTGCTCATCAAGGAGATGCAGTCGCTGTGCCTCAACGTCGAGGTGCTGTCGACCACCGGTGAGGAGATCGAGATGCGCGAGCTCGACGAGGACGTCTTCCGGACGGCCGAGGAGCTGGGCATCGACATCAGCCGGCCCGAGCGGGGGTCGGACGAGGAAGACGAGCGCCGCGCTGCGGAGAGGAGCTTCTAGTCGTGCTGGACGTCAACAACTTCGACCAGCTGCGGATCGGTCTGGCCACGGCGGAGTCCATCCGCTCGTGGTCCAACGGGGAGGTCAAGAAGCCCGAGACCATCAACTACCGCACCCTGCGCCCCGAGAAGGACGGGCTCTTCTGCGAGAAGATCTTCGGCCCGACCAAGGACTGGGAGTGCTACTGCGGCAAGTACAAGCGCGTCCGCTTCCGGGGCATCATCTGCGAGCGCTGCGGGGTCGAGGTCACCCGATCCAAGGTCCGGCGCGAGCGCATGGGCCACATCGAGCTGGCCGCCCCCGTGGTCCACATCTGGTACCTGCGGGGGACCCGGAGCTGGCTGGCCTACCTCCTCATGGGGACCGAGGCCCGGGAGGAGCTCAAGGCCAAGCAGCTGGAGAAGGTCATCTACTTCGCCGCCAACCTGGTGACCTGGGTGGACGACGACCGCCGCCACGAGGACCTGGCCGCCCTCGAGGGCGAGCTGGCCGAGGAGGTGACCCAGCTCGAGCGCCAGCGCGACCTCGAGATCGACCGCCGCTTCAAGGACCTGGAGAAGGAGCTGGCCGAGCTGGAGGCGGGCGGCGCCAAGGAGACCGAGATCAAGGCCCGCCAGCGGGGGGCCGAGAAGGAGATCGGCATGGCCCGGGAGCGGGCCGAGGCCGACATCGACCTGGCCAAGCGGGCCTTCGACGAGTTCCGCGACCTCTACCCCCGCAAGATCATCGAGGATGAGCTGCTGTGGCGGGAGCTCAAGATCCGCTACGACGACTACTTCGAGGGCGGGATGGGGGCCGAGGCCATCGCCCGGCTCATCGACCGCATCGACTTCGACTCCGAGGAGACGAAGCTGCGCGAGGCCATCGACGCCACCGACGGGCGGCGCCCCCTGTCGGCCCAGCGCCGCCAGAAGGCCATCAAGCGCCTCAAGATCGTCACCGCCTTCAACCGCCGCGACGACCACGGCCGGCGGGCCAACGACCCCCGGGCCATGATCCTCGAGGTCGTGCCGGTCATCCCGCCCGAGCTGCGCCCCATGGTCCAGCTCGACGGTGGCCGGTTCGCCACCAGCGACCTCAACGACCTCTACCGCCGGGTGATCAACCGCAACAACCG
>DATJOV010000426.1:0-15688 GCA_035506735.1 Acidimicrobiales bacterium
CTGGCCGGCGCGCCACGAGGCGGGCCAGGACGACCCGAGCTGTCCCCCCATGGGGGCGCGCTTCCGTCTCGACGCCGGCTTCACCCTGCCCGCCTCGCAGTGCTCGGCCATGTGCCAGACCGTGCTCGAGACCATGACGACCTACGGGCTCATCCTGGCCGACAACGGCAGCAACTGGTACTTCCAGGGCACGGCCGACACCCGCTGGACCGACACCGAGGTGGACCAGCTGAAGGCCATCCCGGCCAGCGCCTTCGTGGCCGTGGACGAGTCCTCGCTCGAGGTCAGCGCCGACTCGGGCCAGGCCACCGGGGTCGAGGCGCCCGGACCGGGCTACCGCCTGGTGGCCGCCGACGGCGGGGTGTTCGCCTACGGCGACGCCGCCTTCTACGGATCGGCGGGCGGCGTCCACCTGCGGGCCCCGGTGGTGGGGACGGCCGACACCGCCGACGACGGGGGCTACTGGCTGGTGGCGTCCGACGGCGGGGTCTTCGCCTACGGCGACGCCGCCTTCGCCGGATCGATGGGGGGCCGGCACCTGGCCGCCCCCATCGTGGGCATGGCGGCCGATCCGGGCGGGGGCTACTGGCTGGTGGCGTCGGACGGGGGCGTCTTCGCCTACGACGCCCCGTTCGCGGGCTCCACCGGGGGAGTGGCCCTGGCCAGGCCGGTGGTGGGGATGCGGGCCCTCCCCGGCGGGGGCGGCTACTGGCTCGTGGCCGGCGACGGCGGCGTCTTCCCCTTCGGTGCCGCCAACTTCCACGGGTCGATGGGCGGGGACCTCCTCGACGCCCCGGTGGTGGCCCTGGGGTGATCGCGCCCAGTCGCCCGGGCGGGTGACCTCGGGTCCGGCCCGTGCCACGCCCCGGCGACGCGACGGCGGTAGCGTGACGCGCATGGAGCGGTTGGCGCGCCTCGTGCTTCGGGCCACGGTGGGACTGGTCGTGGCCGGGTCCCTGCTGGCGTGGGGCGCGGCGTCGGCGTCGGCCGACGCCGGGTGCTACACGGGGTGCACCCCGGTGCTGTCCCCGGGCAGCTCGCCGGGGTCCCCGCCGTCGGTGGGGCTGACGGTCTCGCCCCCACCGGCCACCGCCGCCGCCACCCGTCCCGCCGTGGCCGCCGCCGGCGGCGCCTCGGCCACGGCCCCGGCGTCGTCGGGACTGCCCGTCACCGGCGCCGACATCGCCGAGCTCTCGGCCGTCGCCGCCGTCCTCGTGATCGGGGGAGCGGGGGCGCTGACCGTGAGCCGACGGAGGCGGCGCCGGGCGCTCTAGCGACGCCCGGGCCGGGGCTCAGGCGTCGGTGAGCTCGATGACGTTGCCGGCCGGGTCGGCCACGAAGGCGGCCCGCACCGTGGTGACGCCGAAGTCCACCCGCTCGCTCGGGGCCCCGAGGAACCGCACCCCGGCCGTCTCCAGCGCCGCCACGGTCTCGTCGAAGCGATCGGTGGGGACGTGCAGGGCGTAGTGGGGGAAGCCCTTGCCCGGTGAGGGCAGGACGTCGGTCTCGACGAAGTGGAGCTGGAGGTCCCCCACGGCCAGCCACATGCCCGGGATGCCGAAGTCGGGCCGGGCCACCTCCTCGAAGCCGAAGACCCCGCAGTAGAAGTCCCGGGCCGCCTCGAGGTCGTCCACGGCGATGGCCACGTGGCTGAAGCCCCGCACCCCGACGGTGGTCGTCGTCATCGGTCCCTCCCCGCCCCGCACCCCGGTCGGGGTGCCGTGGCCCGGGGCCACTGTACCGAGGGTCGGCGGGCGCTAGATTGCCGGCCCGTCCCGGGGATCGTCGACGAGGAGGACCCGGCCGTGGGCAGTCCGATCGACCAGCTGGGGTACGTCGTGCCCGACATCGGCGCCGCCATGGAGCGCTGGCTGGGCCAGCTCGACGTGGGGCCCTTCTTCCACCTCCCCCGGCCCCCCCTGGGGGGACTGCGCTACCGGGGTCGGCCCACCGACGCCGCCATCGCCGTGGCGCTCACCTACGCCGGGGACCTCCAGGTGGAGCTCATCCAGCCCCTCGACGACCACCCCTCGCCCTACCGCGACTTCGCCCTGGCCCAGGGGAGCGGCCTCCACCACGTGGCCCGCTTCGCCCCCGACTTCGACGCCGCCGTCGCAGCCCGGGCCGCCGCCGGGCGCGACCCGGTGTACGAGGGCCACGGGCTCACCCCCGACCAGCGCTTCGCCTACTTCGAAGCGGGCTCGAACGACGAGGGCACGGTCGAGGAGGTGGTGGAGCTGGCCGGCGTGGGCGGCTTCTTCGAGCACATCCGGTCCGCGTGTGCGGCGTGGGACGGGACCGCCCCGGTGCGGGTCATCGAGCTCTGACCCTGCCGAGCGCGGTGCCCGGCGTGCCCGGGTGCGCCGAGGGCGGCCACCCGATGGTCATCACGGGTTCGCCCACCTGTGACCCGTCGGGAGCCGGTCGTTCACGTGCCCGGCGTACCGTGACCCCGTGCAGGTCCTCGGGGCCCGGACGCCGCCCGCGTCCGACCGGGACGGGCACCCGCCGTCCGGGGGCGACGCCGTCGCTCCGGTGGCGGAGTTGCCGGAGGAGGAGGCGTGGATCGCCGAGCGCATCGACGGCCGACCTCGCCGTTCGAGGACTGCCCGACCAGGCGGGCCGTCGACGGCCGGAGCGGCCGGGCCGGTTACCCCGGCCCGAACACCGGGTGACCGCAACATGAATTCTCCCCCGGGCCCCTTACCACGGGGAGCGCTGGCGTCGAGCCCCGGCGCGGGGCGTCCCGGAACGGTGCCGGCGTCGTCACCACGCCGCGGCCGGGGGCGGCACCCGTGCTGCCTGGGCCTTTGCCCGCCCGTGCCGAGGCGCCGGCGGGCGGGGGGCGCCCGGCGACGCTCCTGACGACGCCGCCACGGCCGGTGGGCAGGCCGGGGCGGGTCTCCCCGCCGTGGCCGGTGCGGTACCGCTAGGGGTCCCGGTTCCGCCATATTGGACACGTGAGCCACGTCGGTGGAGACCGCAGGCCCGACCCGCCCGGCCGGAGCCGGACGGGGTCGGTCCCGGGCCCGTCCCGGCGGGCGGCGTCGGAGGGGAGGCCCCGGCGGTGAGGGTGGTCGTGGTCATCCCGGTGCGTGACGGCGCCGCCAGCGTCGCCGCCTGCGTCGGCGCCTGCCTGGGCCAGACGCGCCGTCCCGACGAGGTCGTCGTGGTGGACAACGGCTCCACCGACGCCACCGCCCTCCTGGCCGCCCAGGCCGGGGCGCGGGTGGTCACCGAGGACACCCCGGGCTCGTACCGGGCCCGCAACCGGGGATGGCGCTCGGCGGAGGCCGACGTGGTGGCCTTCACCGATGTCGACTGCGTCCCCACCCCCACCTGGCTGGCCGAGCTCGTGGCGCCTTTCGAGGACGACCCCACCGTGGCCGGGACGGGGGGCGCCATCGTCCAGGACGAGCTGGTGTCGGCCAGCCAGCGGTGGCTGGTGGAGCGCCGCTTCCTCGATCAGGCCTTCAACTCCTCCGAGGCCTTCATGCCCTTCTTCGCCACGGCCAACGCCGCCTACCGCCGCCGCACCCTGGAGCGCCTGGGTGGCTTCGACGAGGCATTCCTGTCCGGTGGCGACAACGACATGTCGTGGCGGATCCAGGCCCTCACCGACGAGCGCCTGGTGTTCCGTCCCGAGGCCGTGGTCCACCACCACGTGGGGCGCCGCCTGGGCGAGGTGACGGGGCGGTCCCGGCGCTACGCCGCGGGCAACGTCCTGCTCGAGCGGCGCTGGTCGGCCTTCCCCGGGTACCCACCGGACCCCGGGGTGCTGGCCCGGACCCGCCGGGTGTGGCAGCTCCCCGCCGCCGTGGCCTACCGCCTGATGACGCACCGGCCCGTGTCGGTGTCGTTCGTCGACGCCGCCGTGGCGCTCTCGGCCGAGCGGGGCCGGCGCCAGGGACGGCGCGCCGCCCGGACCGCCGTGCTGGCCCCGGTGCCGGTGCCGGGCACCGGGGCGCGGCCGCGTCGCCGGGTGGACCAGCCCGTCTGACCGGTGGCCGCCGGGGCGGCCCCGGTGGGCCTCAGCCCGCGGCGGGGGCGTCGGCGCGGCCCACGAGGGCCACGGCCTCGGCCCGGGCCAGGCGGTACTGCTCCCACAGGGCGCACTTGGCCTCGGGGTCCGGGGTCAGGGTGGCGTGGACCACCGACCGCCGCATGCGCTCGAGCAGCTCGTGCAGGGTGGCCGGGGCCGAGCCGCACCTCGTGGTCATCGTCGCCGCCATGGGTCACCTCCCGCCTGGGCCGTCCACGTCATCGGACGCCGCGCCCCCCGACTTGACCGCGCCACGCCGTCCCCACGCTCCGAGGCCGTCCCGGGCGCCCCACGGGGTGACCGCCCACGCAGCGTCACGGCGCCAGCGGCCGGGCCGGGGCCGAGACCGGGGGGACCGGATCGCCGTGGGGGAACCCGCCGGGGGGGACCCGCCTAGAGGAAGCTGTCGTCGGGGTCGAGGCCGAGGGCGTCGTCGCCCCCGGTGATGATGGGCTGGCAGTTCCCCACGCCCTCGCCTCCCCCCACCGGGTCGCGCACCCGCACCACGGTGTCGCGGATCTGGTGCAGGCGCCGGGCCACCTCAGGATCGGTGCAGTCGGCGATGTGCTCGCCGTCGACCACGAGATCGCCGCGCCATTCGCCGTGGTGGTGGCCGTCGAAGCCGAAGTACAGGCCGGCCCCGAGGTGGAAGCCGGTGTCGGAGACGGCCTCGATCTCGAGGGTGCGCCGGCGGCCGTCCGCCCCGAGGGCGTGGATCCTCCCGCCCCGCAGGCGGCGGTTGCGGGGGTCGAAGGCGAGCTCGGGCTCGAGGTCGACGAAGGGCTCCACCCGCCCGTCGGGATGCTCGACGCCCCCCATGACCACGTGCTTGTGGGTGAAGCCGGGTCCGGCCACGATCTGGTAGTGGAGGAAGATCCCGTAGCGGGTGCCGTCGGGACGCTCCAGGGCCAGGGGGCTCCAGATCATGCGGAAGGACAGGCCGGCCAGGGGGTCGCGGGGCTCGAGGTCGCGCGGCGGGAGTCCCACGTCGTAGCGCACGCCCCACGAGTGGTCGCGTGTCGACACCCAGGCCTCGGGGCTGATCTCGGTGCGCCGGCCCTCGACCTCGACCCAGCCCGACGCCAGCCCGATCTGGTGGTAGCGCACCAGGTCGGACCCGACCCGGACGCCCTGGCGCATGTGGGTGCGGTCCTCCACCGAGGGCGGCACGATGGCCTCGAAGGTCCAGTCGAACGCCACGGGCTGGACGTCGTTGGCGTCCAGGGTGAAGCGCACGGCCCGGAGGGGCTCGACCACCTCGTAGGCGATGGGGCCCACCGCCGTCGCCCCCGGGTCCAGCTCGAGACGGCGGCTGCCCCGCACGGTGCGCTGCTCGACACCCCGGGACATCCCGGCGTAGCCGTCCATGACGTTGCGGTTGGGGTACTTGCCCAGTCCGAAGCCGAGCTGGAGGCTGCCGTCCTTGGCCGCCGCCATGGCGCAGATCTTCTCCGTCCACGACAGGTCGCTCGTGCCCACCACGGCGAAGGTGTCGGTGATCTGGTGGCTCAGGCCCTCGTCGGCGGGGAGGAGGGGCCCCACCGGGTTGCTCACCGTCCCGCCCCCCGCCGCCGGGACCCCCGGGGCCGCCCGGGGCTCACAGCGAGTCCCAGTAGCGGCCCTCGAGCATGGCCTCGAGGGTGGGCCGGTGCATGATCATGTCGTCGGGGTCCCCGGGCGCCTCGATCTCGCGGAAGAGGACCTGGCGGCGCGCCACCCTGCTCATGACGATGGCGTGGCGCAGGGCGGCGTACATGGTGAAGAAGTCGAGATGGCGCGGGGTGTGGCCCGAGCGCGCCTCGTAGGTGGCGGCGACGTCGTCGAGGCGCATGAACTGCGGCATCCCCGGGAGCCCGGCCTGCAGGGCGATGTCGTCCAGGAAGCGGTGCAGGTACACCATCCAGCCCAGGTCGATCTCGCGGGGACCGAGTCCCACCATCTCCCAGTCGAGGACGGCCACGGGCTCGAAGTCGCGGTACAGCATGTTGCCGATGCGGGCGTCGCCCCAGCTGATGACGGTCGGGCCCTCGTCGGCGGGCCAGTGGTCCTCGAGCCAGGCGAAGGTGCGCTCGATGAGCGGGGACCGGGCCCCGTCCGCCACGACCCACTCGTAGTAGGCGCGCTGCTCGGCCAGGTGCCGTCGCAGGGCGCTGTCGCCGGGGTGGTCGAAGGCCAGGAAGGCCACGTCCTCGGGGCCCACCTCGGCGCCGTGCAGGGCGGCCAGCACCCCCACCGAGGCGTCCTGCAGGCGGCGTTGCTCGGCCGGGTCGGCCTCGGACAGCCACGAACCGAAGGGGTAGGGCATGATGTCGGGCGGCACCACCCCCTCGACCCGCTCCATGACGAAGAAGGGCGAGCCGATGGGGCCCGGGTCGGGCTCCATCCACAGCGTGCGGGGGACGGGCACGTCGGTGCGCTCGGCCACCAGGCGCATGACCCGGAACTGGCGCTCGAGGTCGTAGACGGGGAAGACGGGGACGGCCGAGGGATCGGGGCGCAGGCGGGCCGCGCACCCCTGGCGCACCGCCGCCCCCGCCCCGTCGCGCCAGGCCGCCTCGAAGAGCACGGTCTCGCTCGACATGCCGTTGGACGCCGGCACCTCCAGTGCCGACACCTCGGGGTCGGTCACCTTGGTGGCCAGCCAGGCCACCAGGCGGCGGTGGAGCTCCCCGTGGTCGCGCGTCGAGGTCCTCGGGCGGACGACCGTCTCGGCCGGCCCCGCTCCCTCGGCCGCCCCGGACGGCCCCGTCACCGGGGGTCCCCGGGTGCCACCGACTCCCAGCCCGTGAAGCCCGAGGGCTCGTGGGCCCCGAAGGTCCCGTGCTCGAACATCCCCCACCCCTCGGCCCCCTCGCACACGGCCCGGGCCACGTGGTCGACCACCCCGAAGGGGATGCGGCCGACGACGGCGGGATCGGTCATGTCGGTGACCACGGTCTCGGACCAACCCCGCCCACGCCACTGGCCGTGGGACCAGTCGGGGTCGCCGCCGTAGCCGGGGCCGCAGTTGAGCCCGACGAAGCCCAGGGTCTCGATCTCGATGGTGACGGGGGCGCCGCGCCGCGTCCCCATGTGGAGGGTCGCCCCCTCGGGGTGGCGGGTGCCGGGCCGGTAGCGCACCTCGATCTCGGGCCACCCCAGCTGCTCGGGCGGGCGGCCCGAGGCGGCGGGGAAGACCCGCACCGCCTCGTTGAGGGTGCGGGTGCCGTTGCCCTGCTCCTGGGCGATGACCACGACGGCGAAGTCGTCGAAGCGCAGGGGGGCGTAGGTCCACCAGAAGCCGAAGGCCGGATCGGGCTCGGCCCCGGCCCGCCCCGGGGGCTCGGGCTCGCCCACGGGGCGGATGCCCCAGGAGCGGTCACGGGTCCCCACCCAGCGGTCCTCGCCCACGACGATCTCGTCGCCCCCCACCCGCAGGACCCCCGACCACGTCCCCACCTGGGCGAAGCGCATGGCGTCGAGGATGATGCGACCCCCCTGGCGCATGACGTGGCCGGGCTCCTCCACCACCGGGAAGGAGCCGGTCCAGGTGAGGTCGAAGCCGATGCCGTGGTCGGTGCCGTCGCAGCGCAGGCGGACCCGCTCCAGGGGGTCGAGGACGTCGATGCGGTAGGGCCCCACCTGCTGGGCCATGCGGTCCTCGCCCAGGGCGTCGGAGGTGCGCAGGGTGACCTGCTCGTCGCCGCGCCTGACGGTGGCGTAGGCGTCGATGACCCCGAGGTTGGGATAGACGCCGAGCCCGGTCACCAGGAAGATCTCCCCGGTACGGTCGTGGGCGTTGAAGTAGCAGCGGTCGTAGGCGTTGCGGTCGCTGGTGGCGGTGTGCTGCATCGACAGCGGCACCTGGTGCACCGGATACTCGTCGAGCGGCACGGGCATGTGGTCGGTCTCCCCCTGGGTGGGCACGGCTCGGGCCCCGCCCCGGCGGCGGGCCGGGTGGAGCCGGGAGCCTCAACGTAGCCCCGGGGCCCCGGGCCGGTCCGCCCCGGCCCGGGCCGGCCCGGGGCCGCACCCGCCTCGGCCACAATCGGGGCCGTGGCGCAGCAGCGAGCCGTGGTCCCCGGGGCCGGCACGGGATCCCCGTCGGGCCGGGGCGGGGCGGGCGCGCCCCGGGGGGCGTGGGGGGCCTGGGCCCTGGGTGTGAGCGCCTACCTGGTGGCGGTCTTCCATCGCACCAGCCTGGGCGTGGCCTCGTTGGAGGCCGAGCACCGCTTCCACATCGGGCCGTCCCTCCTGGCCACCTTCGTGGCGGCCCAGCTGGCCGTGTACGCCGGGATGCAGATCCCCACCGGGGCCATGGCCGACCGCTTCGGTCCCCGACGCATGCTCACCGTGGCCCTCGTCTGCCTGGCCGCCGGGGAGGCCCTGTTCGGGTGGGGGACCGACGTGGGCACGGCCCTGTCCGGCCGGGCCCTGGTGGGCGTGGGCGACGGCCTCACCTTCCTGAACGTCCTGCGGCTGGTCCAGAACTGGTTCCCCGCCACCCGCTACGGCCTGCTCACCGCCCTCACCTCCCTGGTGGGGGGGATCGGTCAGCTCATCTCCACCGTGCCCCTCCGCCTCGGGCTGCTGCGCCTGGGGTGGCAGGCCACCTTCGTGGGCTCGGGGGCCGTCACCGCCGCCGTGGCCGTGGTGCTGTGGCTCCGGCTGCCCGAGCGCCCCCCGGGTGGGCCGCGCCTGGCCCTGCGGGAGCGTCCCGCCATGCGCCTGGCCGTGCGCCACGCCATGGCCACCCCCGGCACGTGGCGCGGCACGTGGGCCCACTTCGCCCTCACCGGCCCCTACGTGGTGTTCACCGCCCTGTGGGGCTATCCCTTCCTGGTGCGGGCCCAGCACTACAGCGGGCGCGCCGCCAGTATCGACCTGGCCCTGGTGGTGGGGTGCGCCGTGGCCAGCGCCCCCCTGGTGGGCATGCTCATGGTCCGGGCCCCCCGGGCCCGCGGCGCGGCGGTGGTGACGAGCGGGCTCGTGCTGGTGGCGGTGTGGAGCGCCGTGCTCCTCTGGCCCGCCACGCCGGCGCCCGAGGCCCTGGTGGGGGTGCTGATCGTGACCCTGGGGCTGGGCGGGTCCACCTCGGTGATCGCCTTCGACCTGGCCCGCGAGGCCAATCCCCCCGAGCGGGGCGGGGCCGCCACCGGGGTGGTGAACATCGGGGGGTTCGCCTGCGCCGTGCTGGCCGACCTCGTGATCGGCCTCGTCCTCGACGTGGTGGGGCGCAGAGGCGGCGGGGGCGGCGACTACCGGCTGGCCCTGGCCGTCGTGCCCTGCACGGTGGCCCTGGGCCTGGTCCAGTTCTGGCGCCTGGGGCGCCGGGCCCGGGTCAGGCCAGCAGTCCCCGTCCCGTCACCAGGGGGAGGTCGAGGGCGGTGAGCAGGCCGGGCCGGGCCGCCACCACGGCCGGCACGGCGTTCACCAGGCGCATGGCCGTGGCCTTGAGCCCGCCCGTGTTGTGGTCGCCGTCGGTCCCCACCAGCTGGAGGTCGACGGTGTAGGTGGGCTCGCCCCGCACGATGACCCGGTAGCCCCCCTGGCCCAGGGGCTGGGGCCAGTCCGGGCCGATGTCGTCGGCCACCCGGGTGACGTGCTCGAGGACCACCACCGGGCGCCCGCCCCGCATCCCCCGCACCTCGAAGCGCAGCCCGGCGGCGCTCCCGGCCGGCACGGTGCCCGAGGAGATGGCGATGTCGGCGGGGGCCGGGAGGCGCTCGTAGTGCTCCTCGATGCCGTCGAGCTCGACGTCGAGCCCGGCCGCCAGCTGGCGCACCACGCTGCCCCAGGCCATGGTCAGCACCCCGGGGACGAGCAGCATGGGGGTCTCGTCCAGGGGGCGGCCGAAGCCCATGACGTCGAACATGATCATGGGCTGGTCGTAGGTGGCGTAGTTGAGGATCTCGAGGCAGCGGATCTCCTCGATGCGCTCGCTGATCCCGCTCACCACCAGGGGGAGCCAGTCGTTGGCGAAGCCGGGGTCGATGCCGTTGACCCACAGCGACACCCCGGCCTCCTCCGCCGCCCGGCGCAGGGGGTCGGTCATGGCGGCGGGCACCACCCCCTCGGGGTACTGGAGGAAGACGGGCCCGCTCGAGACCACGTTGACCCCGGCCCGCAGGATGCGCTCCAGGTCGGCCAGGGCCTCGGGGATGCGGTGATCGGCCATGGCGGTGTGGACCACGCAGTCGGGCCGGGCCGCCAGCAGGGCCTCGGCGTCGCCGCTGGCGGCCACGCCCAGCCGGCGCCCCAGGCCGGCCAGCTCGCCCGCGTCACGTCCCACCTTGTCGGGGTTCGACACCCACACGCCGCGCAGCTCGAGATCGGGTCGGGCGTCGATGCCGGCCAGGGCGTGGCGTCCCACGTTGCCCGTCCCCCACAGCACCACCCCCAGGGGGCCGCTCACAGGTCGGGCAGCCCGAGGTCGAGGTTGGGGTGGTCGAGGCCCCCGTCCACCTCGAGCACCTTGCCGGTGACGTAGGCGCCGGCGGGCGAGCTCAGGTACACCACGGCGGCGGCGATGTCCTCGGGCTCGCCGATGCGGCGCAGGGGGGTGGCCCGCTCCATGGTGGTGCGCAGGCCCTCGTCGGTGAGGACGATCTCGAGGGCCGAGGTGGCCACCGATCCCACCGCCACGGCGTTGACCCGGATGCGCGGGGCCAGGTCGGTGGCGGCCAGGCGGGTGAAGTGGGCCAGGGCGGCCTTGGCCGTGCCGTAGGCCACGAAGCCCCGGCCCTGGGTGCGGCCCATGGCCGAGGAGATGTTCACCACCGACCCGCCCTCGTGCTCGAGCATGAGGGGGACGGCGGCGCGGGTGAGGGCGTGGGCCGTGCTCACGTTGAAGTGGAAGGCGGCCTCCAAGGCCCGGGGGGAGGTGTCGAGATAGGCGCCGGGCATGGTGCCGCCCACGTTGTTGACCACGATGTCGAGGCGGCCGAAGGCCTGGCGGGCCGCCCCGGCCAGGGCCGCCACCGCCTCGAGGTCGTTGAGGTCGGCGGGGACCACCACGGCGCGGCGCCCGGTCGCCTCGATGCGCGTGGCCACCTCGGCCAGCTGCTCCTCGGTGCGGGAGGAGATCACCACGTCGGCCCCGGCCTCGGCCAGGGCCACGGCGCTGGCGGCTCCGATGCCGCGCCCTGCCCCGGTCACCACGGCGGCCCGGTCGGTGAGGCGGAAACGGTCGAGGATCACGGGCGCCGACAGTAGCCCAGGCCGGGACCGAGTGAAACGTGTTCCAGTGCGGCCCGGGCCGGCCCGGGCCGGGCTCAGCCCGGTCCGGTCGAGGGCAGGCCCAGCTTCCGGTGGTCCCACGACACGGTGCGCTGCACCCGCAGGGCGATGACGTCGCGCTTGTGCAGCATGGTCTCCACGAAGGGGCGCAGGTCCTCGGTGTAGGTGCCGTAGTAGCGCTCGAACAGGCTGATCCCCAGGGCGAAGGCCCGCTCGGGGTCGTCGACGAACTCGGCCGTGCCCACCAGCTCGACCCCCCGCAGCTCCTCGTAGAGGTCGCCGTCCTCGGCCATGCACGTCATGCGGGGGTCGCGCCGCAGGTTCTGGGCCTTCTGCGACTTGCTCTTGGTCTCGAAGGCCACCATGCCGTCGAGGAACCCGTACCACATGGCCACGGCGTGGATCGACCCGTCGTGGTTGATGGAGCACAGGGTCACGGGGCGACGCTCGTGGAGGAAGGCGTCCACCTCCTCGGGGGTCATCTTGATGAGGGCCCGCTGGTTGACGCCGTGGCCCATCTGCCCCTGGGCCGGGGATGGCGATGGCTCGGTCATCGGCCGAGCGTACCGGCTCGGGCCCCCGCCGCCCGCCCCCGCCCCGGGCCGGCGGTGATGGGCAGGCGCTCGTAGCGCCGGGTGAAGGGTCCGGGGGCGAGCACCCCGCCCTCGGGGTCGGCGACGAAGCCCGGCAGGCGGGCCAGCAGCTCCTCCAGGACCACCCGGCCCTGGAGCCGGGCCGCGGCCGCCCCCAGGCAGTGGTGGGGGCCGGAGCTGAAGCTCAGCATGCGCCCGATGCGGCGCCCCACGTCGAGGTCCCCGGCGTCGGGGCCGAACTCGCGGGGATCGCGGTTGGCCGCGGCGTAGAGGAGGTGGACCTTGGTGCCGGCCGCCACCGGGGTCCCGGCGATCTCCACCCCCCGGGTGGTGGTGCGGCTCAGCCCCTGGACGGGGGAGGTGTAGCGCAGCAGCTCCTCCACCGCCGCGGGGATGCGCCCCGGTTCCTCGATCAGGCGCCGGCGCTGGTCGGGGAAGGCGGTGAGGAGGGCGGCGCTGTGGCCCAGGAGCCCGGTGGCGGTGTCGTTGCCGCCCGCCACCATCACGAAGCAGAAGCCCAGGACCTCCTCGAGGGTGACGGGGCGGCCGTCGAGCTCGGCCCCGACGAGGGCCGACACCACGTCGTCGCCGGGGTGGTCCCTTCGCCAGGCCGCCAGCCCGGTGAAGTAGCCGTACAGCTCGCCCACGGCGTCGGCCGCCCCCAGGACGCTCCCGGCCGCGTTGGCCTGGACGATGGCGCTCGACCACCGGGCGAAGGGGCCCCGGTCGCTCTCGGGCACGCCCAGGAAGGTGGCCACCACCACCCCGGGGAGGGCGGCGGCCACCTCGGCCACGAAGTCGGCCGTCCCCGCCTCGGCGATCCGCTCCAGCGCCCGCCCCACGAAGTCCCGCACGGCGGGCTCGAGCCCCGCCACGGCGCGGGGGGTGAAGGCCCGGTTCACCAGGCGGCGCTGGGCGGTGTGCTCGGGGCGGTCCATCATGACCATGGTGGGGAGGAGGCCGAGGGCGGCGATCTCGTCGTCGGCGAAGGTGAGGCCCTGGGCCGAGGAGAAGGTGGCGGTGTCGGTGGCGGCGGCGAAGACGTCGGCGAAGCGCGACAGGACGACGACGTCGTGGCTGGACCCGAGCGTCCCCCCCGGCACGCGGTGCACGGGATCCTCGTCGCGCAGGCGCCCGTACATGGGATAGGGGTCGCGCCACACCTCGGGGTCGCCGGGGTCGAAGCGGACCGGGCCGGGGGAGGCGCCGCCGCCGCCCGCCCCGGCGCTCACGCCGGTACCGCCGTCACCGGGGGGTGAACGCGCACGGGAGGTGCTTGATGCCGTTGATGAAGTTGGACCGCAACCGGTCCGGCTCGCCGCTGGCGTGGATGTCGGGAAGGTGCCTGAAGAGCTCCTTGAACATCACCGTGATCTCGCGCCGGGCCAGGTGGGCGCCCAGGCAGAAGTGGGGGCCGGGAGCCCCGAAGCCCACGTGGGGGTTGGGGGAGCGCAGCACGTCGAAGCGGTCGGGCTCGGCGAAGACGTCCTCGTCCCGGTTGGCCGAGTTGTAGAAGAGGAGGCACTTGTCGCCCTCGGCGAAGTCGTGGCCGGAGAGGGTGGTGGGCGCCGTGACGGTGCGGCGCATGAAGATCACGGGCGAGGCCCAGCGCACGATCTCGTCCACGGCCGTGGGGGCCACGCCGTCGATGTCGGCCGTCCACAGCGCCCGCTGGTCGGGGTGCTCGGTGAGCATCCACAGGCCGTGGCTGATGGCGTTGCGGGTGGTCTCGTTCCCGGCCACCACCAGCAGGATGAAGAACGAGGCCAGCTCGTCGTGGGTGAGCGATTCCCCGTCGACGTTGCCGTTGGCCAGGGCCGAGGTGAGGTCGCCCGTCGGCGCGCCCACGCGCTCGGCCGCCAGGCCCTGCATCAGCCCCGTGAGCTCGGTGCCGGCGTTGATGAGGGCCAGGACCGGGTCCTCGCCCTCGGGGACGTACTCGGGGTCACCCATGGAGAGGATGATGTTCGAGCACGAGAAGACCGTGTCGTAGTGCTCCTCGGGGACGCCCATCATGTCGCAGATGACCTTGAGGGGCAGGCGCGAGGCCACCTCGGTGACGAAGTCGCACGATCCCGTGGCCCGGACCCGGTCGATGATGTCGTCGGCGACCTGCTGGATGGTGTCCTCCACGGCGCGCACCATGCGGGGGTTGAAGGCGGCCGACACGATGCGCCGGAGGCGGGCGTGGCGGGGGTCGTCCATGTTGATCATCGACCCGAAGTACTCGAGGAGCTCGGGGGGCATGTCGACGATGGTGGTGGCCGACCTGCCGGAGCAGAAGAGCTCGGGATGCCGGCTCATCTCCACCACGTCGTGGTAGCGGGTGATGGCGTGGTACCCGGGGCCGGGGGGGATGGTGAGGACGGTCTCGACGTCGATCTCGGGCTCGGCGAAGAAGGCGATGGGGCGCTCGGCCCGCAGGGTCCGGAACGCCTCGTCGCGCACCTCCCACGGCTCGGCCCAGAAGTCGAGGCTGGAGAGATCGATGTCGTCGACCCGGACCGACTGGGGGATGGTCACGGCGTGTCCTCCATGCTGGCTGGGTCGCCATCCTCCCACAGCCCGGTCCGGGCCCCCCGGGCGCGGGACCGGCGTCAGACGCCGACGGGCGGACGGGCCGGGGCGGCGTGCCGGGCCATGCCGGTGCGCACGGTGTCGCCCAGGTCGGCGGCGTGCAGGGCGTCCTCGGCCGTGCACGGGGCGGCGTCGTACAGGGCCCGCCCGGCCAGGTCGGCCAGGCGCCCGTAGGCGTCGACGGGGTCCGCCCCCCCCGCCTCCGCCACCACCGCCCGGGTGAGCCAGTCGGCGTCGGCCAGGCGCTGCAGGCGCCCGGCGTGCTCGAGGAGGGTCTCCTCCGGACGTCGGCCCAGGTGGAGCCGTTCGAGGGTCCACTGGGCCTCGTGCCACTGGGCCAGGACCTCCTCGGTGGGATCGGCCCGGGCACGGCGCCGGCGCCGCAACGGCCCAAACCCAAACGGCCCCGACCGAAACGGCCCCGACCGGTCGCCCCGGCGGCGCCACAGGGCCAGGACCACGAGGGCCGTCACCAGCACGGCGCCGCCCACGGCGGCGGCGGTGCCGAGCTCCCCGCCGGCCCGGCGGGCGCCCCCCGTGGTGGCACCGCGGTGGCCGCGCAGGACGAGCGGGGTGGTGGTGGGCACCGGGGGCCGGGTGACGGTGGGGTGATGGCTCGGGACCACGGTGGAGGCGGTGGTGCCCGTGGCACGGCTGGTGCCCGTCGAGCCGGCCCGGGCGCCCGAGTTCACCCCGATCCCGCTGGCCTCGCCCGAGGTGGCGGGGGTCGGCTCGTAGGAGGTCCAGCCCACCGACGGCCCCAGGTACACCTCGGGCCAGACGTGGGCGTCGGCGCCGCTGACGCGGTACTGGTCGGTACCGACGGCGGTGCCGGTGGTGAACCCCACCGCCACGCGCGCCGGGAGGCCGTCGATCCGGGCCAGCACGGCGTAGGCGGCGGCGAACTGCTGGCAGAACCCGGCGTGCGAGGAGAACAGGAAGAAGCTGAGCGCGTCGCCGCCCCGCACCCGGGGTGGGGTGAGCGTGTAGCGGAAGCGACCCCCGTTGAACCAGCGGGCCAGGGCCCCGGCCTTGGCGGCCGGGGTGGTGGCGCCAGCCACGATCTGGTGGGCCAGGCGCACCACCCGGGCACCGAGGGACGGCAGCTCGAGGTACGGGGCCAGGTCGGCGGGCGCGGGGGCGTCCCCGCCCCTGGCCGTGGCCGACGGCGTCACCGGCACCCGGGCCACGGCGCTGTAGTGCTCGCCGGGGGGCGTCTCCACCTGCTGCACGGCCCCGAAGGCCGGGACCAGGGAGG
>DATJOV010000427.1:0-2568 GCA_035506735.1 Acidimicrobiales bacterium
GGGGTTGGCGATGAGCTCGGTGCGCGACACGAGCAGGGTGTCCACGATGCGCAGGCCCGCCGCCGCCAGGGCCCGGCCCGTCTCGGTGATCTCCACCACGGCGTCGGCGATGTCGGGGATCTTGGCCTCCGTGGCGCCGTAGGAGAGGTGGATGTCGGCCTGGACGCCGTGCTTCTCCAGGCAGCGCCGGGTCAGCTCGGGGTACTCGGTCGACACCCGGCTGCCGGGGGGGAGCTCGTCGATCCTCCGCACGGGCGAGTCCTCGGCCACGGCCAGGACCACCCGGATGGGGTTGGCCGTCATCTTGGAGTAGGCCAGCTCGCCCAGCGAGACCACCTCGGCCCCGGTCTCCTCGATCCAGTCCCGCCCCGTGACGCCGAGGTCGAAGGTGCCCTCGGCCACGTAGCGGGGGATCTCCTGGGGTCGCAGGATGCGGACCTCGTCCACCCGGGCGTCGTCGATCCCGGCCCGGTAGTCGACGTCGGAGCGCCGCACCACGGCCAGGTCGGCGTCGGCGAAGACCTGCAGGGTGGCCTTCTCGAGCGAGCCCTTGGGGAGCACCAGGCGCAGCACGTCGTTCCCCTCTCAGCGCGCCGGGCCGGGGAGGCCGGCGAGCAGGTTCACCATCTCCAGGGCGGTGCGGGCCGCCTCGAAGCCCTTGTTGGTCGGGCCCGGACCCGAGCGCTCCAGGGCCTGCTCCACCGTGTCGGTGGTGAGGACCCCGAAGACCACGGGCACGCCCAGGTCGACGGCGACGCGCTGGAGCCCCGCCGCGCACTGCCCGGCCACGAAGTCGAAGTGGGCGGTGTCCCCCCGGATGACCGCCCCCAGGGCCACCACCACGTCGGCCTTGCGGGCCGCCAGCCGCTGGGCCACGAGCGGCAGCTCGAAGGCTCCCGGCACCCAGGCCACCGTCACGGCCCCGGGCTGCACCCCGCTCGCCTCCAGCCCGGCCAGGAACCCGTCGAGGAGGCGCACGGTGATGCCGCCGTTGAAACGGGCGCACGCCACCGCCAGCCTGGCCCCGCCTGCGGCGTCGGCGTCGCCGGCGTGGGACGCCCCCACCCGGGCCGCCACGGCCGCCTCGGCCCCGGGGGGGAGGGCCGTCTGGTCAGAGGACGTCATCGAGCCCCTCGAGCATGTGACCGAGGCGCTCGCGCTTGGTCCGCAGGTACTCGATGTTCTCCGGGTTGGAGTGCACCGACAGCGGGACGCGCTCCACGATGTCGAGGCCGAAGCCCTCCAGGCCCCCGTACTTCATGGGGTTGTTGGTCATGAGGCGCATGGTGGTCACCCCCAGGTCCACCAGGATCTGGGCCCCGATGCCGTACTCGCGGTTGTCCACGGGCAGCCCCAGCTCGAGGTTGGCGTCGACGGTGTCATGGCCGTGCTCCTGGAGGTTGTAGGCGCGGAGCTTGTGGGCGATGCCGATGCCGCGCCCCTCGTGGCCGCGCAGGTAGACGATGACGCCGGTGCCCTCCTCGGCGATGAGGCGCACCGCCTCGGCCAGCTGGGGCCCGCAGTCACAGCGCAGGGAGCCGAAGACGTCACCGGTGAGGCACTCGGAGTGGACCCGCACCAGCACGTCGCGCCGGCCCGCCAGGTCGCCCCGCACCACCGCCAGGTGGTGCTCGCCGTCGAGCTCGGACTCGTAGACGTAGCCGGCGAAGTCCCCGTACTCGGTGGGGATGCGGGCCGGGCCGGCGATGGCCCGCACCAGCTTGTCCTTGCGGCGGCGGTAGCGGACGAGGTCGGCGATGGTGACCATGAGGAGCCCGTGGCGACGGGCGAAGCGCTCCAGCTCGGGCAGCCGGGCCATGCGGGTCTTGTCCTCGGACACGATCTCGCACAGCACCCCGGCCGGGTACATCCCGGCCGCCGTGACGAGGTCGATGGTGGCCTCGGTGTGGCCGGCCCGCTTGAGCACGCCCCCGTCCCGGTACCGCAGGGGGAAGACGTGGCCCGGGCGGTTGAGCTCGGCCGGCCGGGTGTGGGGGTCGATGAGGGCGTGGATGGTGGAGGTGCGGTCCTCGGCCGAGATCCCCGTGGTGGTGCCCCGGTAGTCGACGCTGACGGTGAAGGCGGTGCGCTGGCTCTCGGTGTTCTCGCTCACCATGAGGGGCAGCTCGAGCTCGTCGGCACGGGCCGGGAGCACGGGGACGCAGATGACCCCCGACGTGTGGGCCAGGAAGAAGGCGATCTTCTCGGGCGTGGCCGCCTCGGCCGCCATGACCAGGTCGCCCTCGTTCTCGCGGTCCTCGTCGTCCACGACGATGACGATCTCGCCCCGGCCGATGGCGGCGATGGCGTCCTCGATGCGCGTGGGCTCCATCTCAGGCCGCCTCGAGCTCGATGCGCAGGTCGGCGCCCAGCTGCGTGACCGACACCAGCCGGCCCCGCCAGACGGCGTCCATGCTCGGGGCCCCGGGACCTCCGAACATGCCCACGGCGTCGTCGCCCCCGAAGAGGGCGGGGGCGAGGTAGACGACGTAGCGGTCCACCATCCGGTCGTGGTGAAAGGCGTGGGCCACCCGGGCCCCGCCCTCGACCAGCACCTGGAGAACCCCG
>DATJOV010000428.1:0-15821 GCA_035506735.1 Acidimicrobiales bacterium
GGCGGCACCCGAGCACGACGTGGGGTAGCTCCCCACCGGGCTCGACGACGTCGCCGTGGTGGTGCAGGTCGGCGGGGTGGAGAGCGAGGAGGCACTGTCGCCGTTCACGAAGCCCGAGTACGAGGCGGTGATGGCGTCGGGCGCGGTGCCGTAGGCCGCCGTCTCGGAGGACGCCGTGATCATGAGCGGTGCCGGGGTGATCGTCAGCGTGCCGAAGGCGTAGGTGATCTCGTAGTTGTTGTCGATGGCCCCGGCGCACGACGTGGCGTAGGTGCCCGCCGGCGAGGTCGAGTCCGCCCCCACCGTGCACAGCAGGCCCGCGCCCAGCACCGTCACGTCCTCACCGTTCTGCAGGCCCGAGACGATGGGGCTCAGGGGAGGCACGGTGCCGCCGTAGGTGGTGCTGGCCGACGACGCCGTGATGGTGAGCGGGGCCGGGTCGATGGTGATGGACCCGTCCACGTAGCTGATGGCGTAGTTGGCGTCGACCGCCCCGCTGCAGGAGGTGGCGTAGGTGCCCACCGGCTGGGTGGCGGCCGCCGCCGTGGTGCAGGTGAGCCCGGCCAGCACCGAGGTGTTGTCCCCGTTCTGGAGCCCCGTCACCGTGGCCGTCACGACGGGCACCGTCCCGCCGTAGGTCATGGTGCCCGACGAGGCCGTGATGGTGAGCGGCGCCGGGATGACGGTGGTGGTGCCGTTCACGTAGGTGATGGCGTAGTTGGCGTCCGACGCTCCGGAGCAGCTGGTGGCGTAGGTGCCCACCGGGCTGGAGGCCGTCGCCGCGCTGGAGCAGGTGAGCCCGGCGCCGAGGACGGACACGGTCTCCCCGTTCTGGAGGCCGGTGACCGTCGGGGTCACGGTCGGCGGCGTGCTCCCGTAGCCCGACATCCCCGACGAGGCGGTGACGGTGAGCGGGGCCGGGTTCACGTTCACCGAGCCGTCGGCGTACGTGATGGCGTAGTTCGGGTCCACCGCCCCCGAGCAGGAGGTGTCGTACGTGCCCACCGGGCTGGCGCTCGTGGCCGTGGTGGTGCAGCTCGGCGCCGTGGTGAGCGACGTCGCCGTGTCACCGTTCACGAAGCCGGTGTAGGAGGGGGCGATCGACGGCGGGGCACTGCCGTAGGTCATCGAGCCCGACGACGCCGTCACCACCAGGGGCGAGGGTCCGATCTGGACCACCCCGTTCACGTAGCTGATGGTGTAGTTGGGATCAGCCGCCCCCGAGCAGCTCGAGGCGTAGCTCCCGACGGCGCTGGAGGACAGGGCCGTGGTGGAGCACGTGGGCTGGGTGGTGAGCGAGGCGGAGCTGTCCCCGTTCACGAAGCCGTTGTAGGTGGCGATGATGCCCGGGACGGCGCCGCCGTAGGTCATGGTGGCCGACGAGGCCGTCACGGCCAGCGGGGCCGGGCCCACGGTGACGGTGCCGTTCTGGTAGGTGATGCTGTAGTTGGGATCGGCGGCACCCGAGCACGAGGTGGGGTAGCTCCCCGCCGGGCTCGAGGCGCTGGCCGTGGTCGAGCAGGTGGGCGCCGTGGTCAGCGACGAGGCGTTGTCCCCGTTCACGAAGCCGCTGTAGCTGGCCGTCACGGCCCCGGGCGCGCTGCCGTAGGTCGAGGAGGCCGACGAGGCCGTGACCACGAGGGGCGCCGGGCTCACGGTGAGGTTGGTGGCCGCGGACGTGCTGGTGGCGTAGAGGGTGTCACCGGTGTACGTGGCGCTGAGGGCATAGCTCCCGGCCGCGAACGAGGTCGAGCACACCGCCTGGTACGACCCGCTCACCAGGGTGAGAGGCACGGCGTTGCAGCCGCTGATGGTCGACCCGTTCGAGAAGCTGACCGACCCGCCGCCGTCGGAGCGGCTGATGGTGGCGGTGATGGTCACCGTCTGGCCGTAGGTGGCCGACGTCGGGGAGACCGCCAGCGTGGTCGTTGTGGGAGCGGGGGTGGGTGCGCCGATGGCGAAGGCCGAGTCGGCCGAAGATCCGGCGGCGACGCTCGTGGGCGGCTTGGCCACCGGGCTGAGGGACACCTGGACCGGGGTGTGGGCGTCGGTGGTGGTGCCGTTGCCGATCTCGTCGAGGCCGTTGTACCCCCAGCCGTAGAGGTTGCCGTCGGAGCCGATGGCCAGGCTGGTGCTCGACTCGGCGGAGATGGCCGTGGCCTTCACCCCGGCCGGCATCGACACGGTCACCGGGGTCTTCTCGTCGGCGGTGTTGCCGTCACCCAGCTGGCCGTTGCCGTCGTCCCCCCAGGCGTAGAGGACGCCGTTGTTGCCGATGGCCATGCTGTGGTACAGGCCGGCCGCGATGGCGACGGCGGTGACGCCGCTCGGGAGGCTGGTCTTGACGCGGGTGGCGGCGTTGGTCAGGGCGCCGTTCCCGAGCTGGCCGAAGCCGCCGTACCCGAAGGCGTACACGTCGCCACCGGAGATGATGAGGCTGTGGTAGCCGCCGGCGGCGATGGCGGTGACACCCGAGACTGTGGCCTCGGTGGGGACGGTCTCGTTCACGTCCTTGCCGTCACCCAGGGCTCCCATGGCGCCGTCGCCCCAGGCGTACACGTCACCGCCGGAGGTCAGTGCCTCGGTCATGTACTGGCCTGCGGCCACCGCCACGGCGACCGTGCCGGCGGGCAGGTCGGCCTTGACGGGCACGTCGGAGCTCGTGGTGGAGTTGTTGCCGAGCTGTCCGTCGCTGTTGTCGCCCCAGTCGTAGACGGCGCCGTTCGATCCCAGGGCCACGCCGTGGGTGGCGCCGGCCGACACGGCGGTGGCGGTGATGCCGGCGGGGAGCGACACGACCTGGGCGGAGGTCGAGTTGGCGGTGGACCCGTCGCCGAGTTCACCGTCGGCGCCGTAGCCGTACGAGTAGAGCTTGCCGTTGGACCCGATGACGAGGCCGAAGCCGGTGCCGGCGGCGGCGCCGGTGGCGGTCACACCCGAGGGCAGGTTGACCTCGACGGGCGTGGAGGCGTTGACGGTGGTCCCGTTGCCGATCCCCCCGTAGGGGTTGTAGCCCCAGGAGTAGAGCTCGGTCGAGGCGGCCGAGGCGCTGGTCGCGGCCAGCAGCCCGACCAGCGTCGACGCCAGGAACACCATGAGGGCCGCCGACGCCGGCAGCACGCGGTGTCGACGACGTCCCGTGCTCGCGCCGGACCCCGAGGTCGTCATCTCGCCAACTGTGCGCGCCACCCGCATCGCGCGCTCCCTTCTTGCTCGCCCCCACGTGGACCCGGCCTGCATCCGGCCCGATCCGCCGCCTTTCGGTACGTCGTGAACCCTCGCTGCGTCAGTACGTCGTGTGCGTCATCGTGCCCGCGCGCCAAGCCATGGGCGAACGGGAGCGTACGTTTCCCCACCCGGGCTGTCGTCGTCAAAAGTGACGAAGATGCCGCCCCGACGCCACGGGGTGATCCCCGGCGCACCCCGGCACGCCAGGACGGCACCGGTCACTGTCACCCGCGGCCACGGCAGGGACCGGGATGCGCGGCCCGCGGCCCGTCCTCGTGGCGGGCGGTGCCGGTAACCGGCCTACCCTGGCTCGGCCCCCGGGGTGCTCCTCGACCGCCCCCGGGGATCAGCGTCAGAACTTGAGCGGGGTGGGGTACTTCCGGTGCCCGGGGAAGCCGCTCACGGTCCCCGCCCTGTCGCACAGGAACCACTTGACCTTGCCCTTGATGCCGAGCGTGGCGGGGTGGTTCACGAGCACCGAGCCCAGGACCTCGTACTCGGTGCCGGTCCCGCAGGCGGTGCCGCCCAGCTTCGTCACGGTGATCTTCACGGTCGAGTAGTGGTACTGCCCCCGGGTGGCCGAGGTGAGATAGGCCCACACCACGGTGGTCTGGGCCGGCGGGGACGTGAGGGACATGGCCTGCGCCGGGCTGTAGGGCGGCATGGCCGGCGAGGACGGGAGGATGGTGCCGTTCCCGCCGCTGACGGTGGTCTGGCTGCAGTCCTTGAACGACCAGGTCCCCCCGTCGGTCCCGTCCAGGCGGGTGCACTTGACCGGCTTGACCGTCGTCGTCTTGGCGGCGGCGGCCCCGGAGCCCACGAAGGCGGCGGCGCCGACCGAGACGCTGAACGCGCCCACCACGAGGGCCAGCCGGGAGAAGCGGAGGGAGGTGGTCGGACGCATCATGTTCCCCCTACGTCGTGGTGATAGGACACGGCCCGCTCAGCATAGGCGACGCCGCCGGCGCCGGCCTCGGTGCCGTTCGGGCGCCCGCCGCCGCGCCCCGGCACTCCCGGGTGCCACGACGGCAGCACCGACTGCCGCGCCAGCCCCGCCCTCGGCGCGGCTGACCCCGGTTCGCGCCACCGGGCTCCTGGCTGCATCGGGCTCCCGCCTCCCCGGCGCTCGTCAGCCCTTGGTGTTGGTCAGGTAGAAGGTGTTGGTCCCCGCCACCCCCGCCGCCTTGGCCACGACGTCGAACGAACCCGCCTTGTTGTTGGAGATCAGCAGGGACGACAGGGCGTACCCGCTGGCGTTGCTCACCGCCGTCACCGGGCCGAAGAAGTATGCCGTCGGGCCGCTCTGGGGCGGGGTGAAGGTCACCGTCACGCCCGGGACGCCGGCGCCCGAGGCGCTCACCACCCGGACCTCGAGCTGCTTGGCGTAGAGCGAGTTCACCGAGGCGCTCTGGATCCATCCCGCCACGATCTGGCTGCCGACGGGCGCGCCCGGGTTGGTCACCGTGCCCCACGAGGGGGAGAACGTGCTGTCGCCGCTGTAGGAGGCCAGCACGGTGGAGCCGGCCGCCACGGGGCCGGTGCAGCTGGCCGAGCCGGCCACGAGCGGCGCGCTGCACAGTGGGACGAGCCCGCTCGAGAAGACCACCGTCCCGGTGGGGGTGGCCCCGGCGCCGGCCACCGACGCCCCGTACACGGCGGCGCTGGACGAGACCGCCTGCAGCGTCGCACTGGTGGTGGAGGCGGCCAGTGACGGGTCGGTGTCGATGACCCCCTCACGCACCCCCGAGGTGTTGAGGTAGGTGCCGAGGGCCAGACAGGCCCCCACGGCGGGACAGCTCAAGGGGGCGAATGACGGGTCGGTGCTGGCCCCGGCGTCGCCGGGCATGGGCGCCGCCGTGGTCGACCAGGTGCCGCCCGAGAGGTTCCACAGCAGGCCGTTGACGGTGCCGGCGAGGTCACCCTGTCCGTCGGCGACGCAGGTCCCGTCGGCGGGGCAGGCCACGTCGCCCACGCTCACGGCGGTGGCCGGGTCGGTCCCGGCCGGGACCGGCGCCCCCGCCGCCGACCAGGCCCCACCGGCGAGCGACTCGAACAGCCCGTCGGTGACCCCGCCCAGCTCGACCAGGCCCGAGGCCACGCACGTGACGGCGTCGGAGCACGACACCGCCGTCAGCTGGAGATCGGTGGTGCTCTGTCCGCCCGGCACCGGCGCCGGCGACGCCGACCAGGTCCCTCCCGACTCGGTGTCCAGCACGCCCTCGTAGTTGCCGTCGAAGGTGGTGGCGGCGGCTGCGCACGTGCCGGGCGCCACGCAGGACACCGACAGGTCGTTGTTGGCGATGGACGCCAGCGGCGACGCCCCCGCCGGCAGGGGGAGGGCTGCCGCCGTCCACACCCCGCCCGAGGCGCTGTCCACCGTGCCCAGGAAGATCCCGTTCACCTCGTAGGTCCCGGCGGCCACGCACGTCGACGAGGTCGGGCACGACAGGGACAGGAACTGCGAGCCCGACGCCGCGCCGGGCAGTGGGGCGTAGGCGCTGGTCCACACCCCGCCACTGAGGCTGTCGACGACGGCCTGCTGCCCACCAGCGGCGGTGGTGGCCTCGCCCACCGCCGTGCACGCTCCCGCCGTGGCGCACACCACGGAGCTGAACTGGGCGTAGGCGGTGGTCCCCGACGTCTGGGACCCGGGGGGCACCGCCTCTTCGGTCGCGCTCCACGTCCCCCCCGACAGCACCTCGATCAGGCCCTGGGTGGCGGCGGAGGCGTCGACGTAGCTCCCGACGGCCACGCACGAACCGACCGAGGGGCACGACACCGACGTCAGGGTGACGTGGGGATCGGTCGCCGCCCCCGACGGGAGGGGGGCCTCGGCCGCCGACCACGTGCCACCCGACTCGGCCAGGAGGAGGCCGGCCACGTAGTAGGAGCCGGGGGCCGACTGGGCGAAGTAGTTGCCCACGCCGACGCACCACCCCTCGGCGGGGCACGACGAGGACGCCACCGTGAGACCCTGGCCCGCCACGGCGTCGGCCGGCATGGGAGGGTTCACCGCACTCCACGACGGCTGGGCCTGGGCCGCCGTCGTTGCCGCCGCCACCACCACGACGCTCGCTCCCGCCATCGCCGCCAGTGCGGCCAGGACCGTCGGTCGACGCCTCACAGCGTGCATCATCGTGCCCCCAAGCCCCCGCCGCTGACCCGGTCGCCACCGGACCATCGGGACCATCGCAGTAACCGTGGCGCTCACGTTGTTCGCCCACCCTAGGCGGGCGCATCGTCACGATTGATGAATCACGGGTAGTGGTGGAGGGGTCCGCTCGGCGGTTCGTTGCATCGGGCCCCACACCGGCGGGCGGGGCCGGAGCGCCTCACAGGGCGGGGACCAGCTCCTGGAGCGCGGCCATCTGCTCGACGTAGTGGGTCCGGGAGTGGTGGCGGAAGCGCAGGCTGAACCCCGTGGCACCCACGTCGACCAGGGTCCGGAGTCGATCGAGCGTGTCCTGTGGCGCCCCGGCCGGGTCGAGGGGGGGCTCGGGAGCCAGGATCATCTCGAGCGGGCGCCCACGGCGCGCCACGAGCTCGGCGATCTCGGGGTCGGCGAACAGGGCGCGGAAGTCTTCGAGCAGGAGCCGGAAGGGGATCCAGGCGTCGCCCAGGGTGATGGCCCGGCGCAGGGACCGACGGGTGCGGCCCCCCACCCAGATCTCGACGGGGCGGGGCAGGCCCGAGGGCTCGACCACGAAGTCGGCGAAGCGGAAATGGGGCCCCTGGTAGGAGGGGACGGACTGCCCCCAGGCAGCCCGGATGGCCCGGATGGCGTCGTCGCCCCGGTCCCCCCGGCCCTCGAAGCGCCGTCCCAGGAGCTCGAATTCGGGCTGCAGCGATCCCACCCCGACGCCCAGGATCACCCGTCCGTGGCTGAGCAGGTCGACCGTGCCCCACCGCTTCACGATCTCGAGGGGATGGTGGTACGAGAGCACCACGACGTGGCTGAGCAGCGCGATGCGGCGGGTGTGGGCGGCCACGTAGCTCAGGGTGGCCACGGGGTCCCAGTAGCGCGGGCCCCGCACCCCGGTGGCGTCGAGGGGGATGGCGATGTGCTCGGAGGCGGCCACCCAGTCGTAGCCCAGGCGCTCGGCCTCCTGGGCCACCACCACGATGTCGTCGATCGTCCCCGTCGATTCCCACGAGGGGGGCTCGAAGCGGGGGTTGATGTGCACGACCGGGGTCACGATGCCAAGTCGGAGCTTCATGTCGGCCTTTCGTCGGGGACGGGGTGGGGAGCCGGAACGGCGGCGGCCCGGGCGGCGCGGGCCAGGATCCCCTCCAGCGCCGGGAGGGCCCGGGCCAGGGCGGGTTCGTAGCCGAGGGCTTCGATGTGGGGCCCGGCGTACTCGAGCTCGAACAGGCCGTCGTACCCGGCCGCCAGGAGCAGGGCCGCCAGCCGGGTGAGGGGGAGCACGCCGTCGCCCGGGACGAGGCGGTCGGGTGTCGTGAGGACCACCGGGCCCAGATCGCTCACGTGGACCAGGCCGAGGACCCCGACCGCCTCGGCGATGGTCGCCGCCAGGTCGCGCTCCTGCCAACAGGCGGTGGTCTCCATGACCACGCCCAGGCCGAGATGGGTGGCCAGATCGACGGCATCGCGCAGGCGGTGGACGAAGCTGATGTCGGAGCGGAGTTGATTGGTGTGCTCGACGGCGAGGGGCGCCGGGGCCACGTCCAGCAGGGGGGCCAGGACTGCCCCGAAGGCGTCGCTGGCGTCGTCCCATCCCAGCACCCCTGCCGCTCCGGTGGTGAGCACGATGCGCTCGGCCCCCATGACCCGGGCCGCCTCGAACACCTCCCCCAGCCGGTCCCGGTACCGGGGCCAGCACCCGGGATCGTCCAGACGGGTGCCGAGGGCCAGGACGCTCGCCACCCGGATCCCGGCGTCGGCCACCCGCCGGGCGTCGCCGTCGCCGATCTTGGCGGCCGGCACGCTCACCACCCCGACCCCGTGACGCTCCCACAGGGCGAGGTCCTCGCTCAGGCCCTGGCGGGTCGAGCACGACCCGCTCACCGAGATCCGGCTGGGCCCGGCCCCGGCACCGGGCTCGACGATCTCGCTGGCTCGCTGCTCTGGCATGGTGGGGGACGACCGGCCTCGGGGCGAGGCTACCCGGCCCCCGGGGACCTGACCCGTTGCGCCCCGCCCCCCACAGGGCGCTCGGCCAGCTCCCGGAAGGCCTCGGGCACGCCGCCCTCGTGTCCGAGGATCACCCGGGCGTAGCCCACCGATCCCCGCCCGAAACGGGCCCGCACGGCGTCGACGGCCCGGTCGCTGCCCCACCGGCGGGCCCCGAGACGCCCCCCGGGATCGGTGGCGGGACCTCCGCCGGGAACGTCGCCGGTGAAGGGCAGCGACAGCTGCAGCGTCTTCTCCGGCACCAGGTTGCCCACGGAGACCCCGAGCAGCGTGACCACGCGCTCGGCCGGGCGGGCCTCGAGGACCTCGTGCACCGCCACCGTGGCCAGCTCGGCCAGCGTGCGCGTGGCCGACACCGGTCGGGGCACGGTCACGGCCCGCGTGCACGAACGCAGGTCGGCGAAGCGCACCCGCACCGTCACGGTGCGCCCGGCCTGCCCGGCGTCTCGCAGGCGCCCCGCCACCCGGTCGGCGAGGTAGCCCACCGTCGTCCACACCAGCTCGGTGGAGGGGATCCGCCGCCCCAGGGCGGCCTGGGCCCCGACCGAGCGGGCCGAGCGGCCCGGCGCCACGCCCCGGGGGTCGACGTTGGCGGCCAGCGAGGTCAGGGTCCCGGCCACCGCCTGCCCGAGAGCGCGCTCGAGGAACACCGACGGGGTCGTGGCCAGCTGGCCGATGGTGTCGATGCCCGACGCGGCCAGTCGGGCCCGGGTGGCGGGGCCGACGCCCCACACCAGTCCCACCGGGAGCGGTGCCAGGAAGCGCCCCTCCTCGTCGGGCTCCACCACCACCAGACCGTCGGGCTTGGCCACCTGGGAGGCGATCTTGGCGAGGTGCTTGGTGCGGGCCACCCCCACGGAGATGGGCAGGCCCACCTGGTCGCGCACCCGGCGGCGCAGGGAGGCGGCGATGCGGGCGGGGGGACCGAACAACCGGCGGGCCCCCGCCACGTCCAGGAAGGCCTCGTCGATGGAGACCCGCTCCACCACCGGGGTGAAGGAACGGAGCACCTCCACCACGCGCTCGGCCAGCCGCTGGTACTCGGCGAAGTGCCCGCCCACCGTGACGAGGCCGGGGCACAGCCGCCGGGCCCGCCACCCCGGCATGCCGGCCACGACGCCGCACGCCCGGGCTTCGTACGAGGCGGCGAGCACCACCCCGCCCCCCACCGCCACGGGACGGCCCCGGAGGCTCGGGTCCAGCAGCTGTTCGACCGAGGCGTAGTAGGCGTCGAGGTCGGCATGGAGGATGGTGGCACCGCCGCCTGGGGCCATGCCCCGACCCTATCGAACGTGTGTTCGATCAGCGAGCGAGCCGGCTCACCAGCGAGGAGGCCGCTGCCACCCCGGCCACGACCGCCGCCACCAGCACGGCGACATCCTCGCCCAGGTGGGCGGGCGAGCCGATGAGCATGCCCCGCAGGGCGTCGACCTCGTACGACAGCGGGTTCACCCGGCTGAGGACGCGCAGCCAGCCCGGCATGATGGCGACGGGGTACAGGGCGTTGGAGGCGAAGAACAGGGGCATGGTGATCATCTGCCCGATGCCCATGAGCCGGTCCCGCTTGAGGACCACGCCGGCGATGGTCATGGACAGGCACGAGAAGAAGGCCGAGCCCAGCATCACCACCAGAAATGCCCCCACGATGTCCAGGGGGTCGTCGCTCAGGTGCACCCCCAGGATCGCCGACAGCACGAGGACCACCGCCACCTGGGCCGAGGCCCGGATACCGGCGGCGAAGGACTTCCCGAGGATCAGGGCCGAGCGCGGTGTGGGGGTGACCAGCAGCTTGGTGAGCACACCGGCGTCGCGCTCCCAGATGATCTGGATGCCGTAGAAGATGGCCACGAAGAGGCCGGACTGGGCGATGATCCCGGGGGAGAGAAAGGCCAGATAGGGCACGTGCCCGGTGGGGATGGCGTGGAGCTTGTTGAAGGTCTCGCCGAAGATCACCATCCACAGCACCGGCTGCACGGCACGGGTCAGGAGCTTGGTGCGGTCGTGGCTCAGCTTCTGCAGCTCGACCAGGCAGAACGTCGCCACCCGGGCCGGGTACCGACGCCACGGGGCCACCGCCGCCGTCCCGGCGCCCTCCACCGAGGTCCCCACCGGGGCCACCCCGGGGTCAGCCGACACGGCCCGCGGTGCGGCGGGTGGTCCGGATCTCCCGCAGCCCCCCCTTGGTGTCGGCGCCACCCAGGAGTGATCCGGTGTGGTGCCGGAAGACGTCCTCGAGCGTGGTCCCGGGCCCGCGGGCAGCCTTGAGCTCCTCGGGCTCCCCCTGGGCCCGGATGCGGCCCAGGTGCATGAGGGCCACCCGGTCGCACAGGGCGTCGGCCTCCTCCATGTAGTGCGTGGTGAGGAGCACGGTCATCCCCGTGGCCTGGCGCAGCTCCTCCACCCGCTGCCACACACCGTCACGGGCCACGGGGTCCAACCCGATGGTGGGCTCGTCCAGCACGAGGAGGGCGGGCCGGTTGACCAGGGCCTGGGCCAGCTCGAGCCGCCGCACCATGCCGCCCGAATACGTCCCGGCCAGCCGGTCGGCGGCGTCGGCCAGTCCCATGGCCTCGAGCACGTCGTCGACGCGCGCCGGGCGCTCCCGGCGGGGGACGTCGAAGAGCCGGGCGAACCAGGCCACGTTCTCCCGTCCCGTGAGCGCCGCCTCGATCGACAGCTGCTGGGGGACGTAGCCGAGCAGGCGGCGCACGGCCATGGGGGCGTCGGCCACGTCGTTCCCGAAGACGTGGACCGACCCCTCCTGCAGGGGCAACAGGGTGTTCAGGACCCGGATGGTCGTGGTCTTGCCGGCGCCGTTGGGGCCGAGCAGGCCGAACACCTCGCCTCGTTCGACGACAAGGTCGATGCCGTCCACGGCCACGTGCTCGCCGAACCGGTGGCGCAGCCCCAGACAACGCACGGCGGGGGCGTCCCCGGTCCCGCCCCGGGGGGCGCCGGCGTCCCCGCTCACGTCGTCACCGGACGCCGTCCGGGACGGGGCCGGTCGCACTCGAGCTCGGCCGCCAGCCGCTCGAGCACGGGCAGGGCCAGCTCCACACACCGGCGCTCCCGGGTCGAGAGCCGGGCCAGGGCACCGCCCAGGGCCACGACCCGGGTGTCGCGCCATGCGTCCACCTTGCGCCGCATGTGCGGAGTGAGGTCCAGGCGGGCCACCCGCCGGTCGGCCGGGTCGGCCCGGCGCCGCACCAGGCCGGCCTCGACGAGCTGGCCCACCAGGGTGCTCACGGTGTTGGCCGCCAGGTTGAGCTCCTCGGCCGCCTCCGCCACCGCCACGTCGGGCCGGCGGCGCAGGAGCTTCACCAGTTCGAGCTGGGCCCCGGTCAGCGGCGACAGCTCGGCCGGACGTCCGGCCAGGCGCCGGGCGCTGCGGCGCACGCCCGCCAGCGCGGCCAGCAGCCGGTCGGCCTGCGCCACGACGGGCGTTCCGGGAGCCGGACGGCCCCGAGCGTCACGCCCGGGGCGGGGTGGGGCGGACTCGGCGGCAGGGGCGGGGGCCACGGGGTCATATTACCTCTGCGACAGAGCTATTCTCCGGCCGGCGGCGGGAGCCGGCCGACAGGAACGGAGGCGACGTGTCCGATGCCATGCAAGCCGAGACGGTCATGGTCCCCGGGGCGGGCGGGGACGACATCGAGGCCTACCTGGCCCGCCCCCTCGACACCGGGCCCCACGGAGCCGTGGTGGTGATCCACCACATGCCGGGCTACGACGAGGAGACCAAGGAGATCACCCGGCGCTTCGCCGCCCACGGCTACCTGGCCCTGTGCCCCAACCTCTACTGGCGCGACGCCCCCGGGGCGGCCCCGGGCGAGGCCGCCGCCGCCGTGCGGGCCAAGGGCGGGGTGCCCGACGAACGGCTGGTCGGCGACGTCGCCGGGGCGGCCGCCTTCCTCCGGGGGCGCCCCGGTGCCAACGGCAAGGTGGGCACCATCGGGTACTGCTCGGGGGGGCGCCAGTCGTTCCTGGCCGCCTGCAGCCTCGAGCTCGACGCCGCCGTCGACTGCTACGGCGCCTTCGTCGTGTCGAGCCCCCCCGAGGGGGTCCCGCTCAAGATCGGGCCGATCGCCCACCTCGCCCCCAACCTGTCCTGCCCGCTGCTCGGCCTCTTCGGCGCCGAGGACGAGCATCCGTCGCCGTCGGAGACGGCCGAGCTCGCCGCCGCCCTGTCGAAGGCAGGGAAGGACTTCGAGTTCCACACCTTCGAGGGGGCGGGTCACGCCTTCTTCGCCACCAACCGGCCCAATTACCGGCCCGAAGCGGCCCTGGAGGGTTGGCAGAAGATCTGGGAGTTCTTCGGCCGCACCCTGTCGGGCTGAGTCCTCCCGAGGTCGACGCAGCCCGGCGTGCGGTCCCGGGGGACGAGGACCCCGCTGTCCTCGGTGAGGGAGTAGACCCGGTGGCGTTCGAGGACCCGCTCGATCCGGCCCCGGAGCTCGCCCACCACCGCAACCCATCCCTCGTCGCCGAGGACGTCCTCGGTCCCGGGCCGCAGGGTCTGCACCCGGGTGAGGACGGGAGCGGGCTCGGCGCCGGCCAGTGCACCCCCGGTCCGCACCCCACGCCGACCACGACCTCGGTCCCGCGCCACGGGGTGGTGGTCGAGCACCCAGCCCGGGAACCCGGACGGCGATCCGTCGGCCCCCCCGAGGGACGGTCGATGCCCACCCGTGAGGCGTCGAGGGCACCGCCGTCGCCGTCCTGGGCGGCCAGCCCGGGTGGCGACACCCCGTCGCGGCCGAGGTCGATGCCATCGCGGGAACGGGCGCCGTCCGCTCGCCCGGCCCGGACGGGCCCGGTCCGGCCACCGCCAGCGGGGCCCCGGTCGGTAGCATCGCCGGTATGGAGGTTCGGGCCCCTGGCCAGCAGGAGTCCCGCCCCTCGGCCACGCGGTGGCCCCGGCTCGGCTTCCTGGCCTACCTGGCCGTCCTCGTGCTCCTGGTGGGGGCGACGGCCCCGGTGCTCATCCGCACCATCCAGATCCTCGACCAGCAGCGGGCCGTGTTCGACCCGGCCTCGGCCGAGGTGGGGAACCTCCTCACCGGAGCCCTCAACCAGGAGACGGCGGCACGCGGCTACGCCCTCACCGGGGACGTGTCGTTCCTGCAACCCTTCCTGGGCGGCGAAACCCAGTACGACGAGGCCGTGTCCGGCCTGCGCCAGGCACGGCTCGGCTCGCGCTTCACCTCCGAGCTCGACGCCACGACCCGAGCCTTCGACCGCTGGCACGAGTCGACCGACCGCGTCATCAGCGACGTCAGCGCCGGCAACATCACCGCGGCGCGGGCCCTCGCCACCCAGTCCGAGGGCAAGGCCCTCTTCAACAGCTTCCGCACCAGCCAGGGCACCCTGGCCGAGACGGTGGACCAGCTCCTGGTGGCGGACCGCGACGCCCTGCACGGGGACGTGGAGCTCTCTCTCGTGGTCCTGGCCGGGGGGCTCGTGCTCGGGATCGTGGTGGCGGCCGGGATGTGGGGGTGGTGGCGCATCCGGGGCCGCGACGCCGCCCTGGCCGAACGTGGACGGGCCGACACCGCCGTCCTCCTGCAGTCGGTGATCGACGCCTCCACCGAGAGCATCTTCGCCATGGACCTCGGGGGACGCCACATCCTGGCCAACCGGGCCCGGCACCGGGCGCTCACCGACGACCCCGCCACGTCCGTCCTGGGCCGACCCGTGGGGGACTTCATGGGCCCCGAGGAGGCGGCACGGCTGCGCCGGGGCGAGCTCGAGGTGGTCCGTACCGGCATCCAGCGCCAGGACGAGGAGGTCTACCCCCGGCCCGACGGCCCCCACACCTACCTGGTGACCAAGGACCCCCTGCGCGACGCCATGGGCCGCATCGTGGGCGTCGTGGGCGTGGCGCGCGACGTGACCTTGGAGCGGGCCCTCCTGGCCGACCAGCAACGCCTCTACCGCCTCGAGCACGAGCTGGCCCAGACGATGCAGCTGGCCATGGTGGGCGACGCCTCCCTCGACGACGACCGGGTGGAGGTCTGCGCCCGCTACACCCCGGCCCTGGACCAGCTCGCCGTGGGCGGTGACTGGTACGACGTGGTCTCCCTCACGGGCGGTCGCATCGGCCTGATCGTGGGGGACGCCGTGGGCCACGGCATCGACTCGGTCACCGCCATGGGCCAGCTGCGCAGCGCCCTCACGGCCCTGGCCAGGACCGGCCTGGACCCGGCCCGGACGCTGGAGGCGCTCGACCAGTTCGCCCAGACCGTCCCCGGCGGTCACTCCGCCACCTGTGTCTACGCCATCCTCGACCCGCGCCATCAGGAGCTCACGTACGCCAGCGCGGGGCAGATGCCGCCGCTCGTGGCCGCCCCGGGCCGGCGCCCCCTCGTCCTGGACGACTGCCAGGACCCGCCCCTGGCGGCCACGCGCGCCCCGGGGCGGCGCCGGACGGCCACGGTCCCGTTCCCCGAGGGCTCGCTGTTGCTCCTCTACACCGACGGGCTCATCGAGAGCCGGTCCGAGGGCCTCGACCAGGGACTGGAGCGTCTGGTGGACGCCGTGGACAGGCACCGCTCCATGACGGTGGACGACCTGGCCGACCTCCTCATCGCCTCCCTCCAACGGGCCGACCACCACGACGACGTGGCGCTCGTGGGGTTGCGCCTCCTCCACACCCACAGCCAGCACTTCCGCCACCGCCTCCCGGCCGACGCCGGCGCCCTGCGGGACCTGCGCCACGCCTTCGACGAGTGGCTCGCCCACCACGGGATCGGCGAGGACCGGGACCTGCTGGTCCTGGCCGTGGGCGAGGCCGTGGCCAACAGCATCGAGCACGGCTACCGCTCGGACGGGGGCGGGGGGATCGAGGTCGAGGCCGTGACCGAGGAGGGGGGCGTGCGAGTGGTCGTCCAGGACCAGGGCCGGTGGCGCCCGGGCGATCCCGACCCATGGCGGGGCCGTGGCTTCGCCATCATGCGCCGTGTGGCCCGCTCCGTCGAGGTGACGAGCGACAGCCAGGGCACCACGGTGGTACTGGAATGGTCGCCCCAGCTCGAGGGGGTTCCCTCGTGACCGGCCCCGTCCGCTTCAACGCCGCCTCGGACCGGTCCGACCCCCTGGCCAGCGTGGTGACGGTGGTGGGCGAGGTCGACCTGGCCACGGCACCGACGCTGGCCGACCACCTGCGCCAGGCCGCCGACGGCGGCGAGGCCGTCGTGGTCGATCTGACCGGGTGCACCTTCATCGACTCGAGCGGGTTCCGGGTCCTGCACGAGGCAGCCGCCACCACCCCCACCGTTCTGGTGGTGCCGTCCGGCTCCCCCATCACCAGGGCCATGGCCATCGCCGGCCTGGAGCGCCTGGTCCCCATGGTCGAGGACGTCGAGAGCGCCAAGCGCCACCTGAAGAGCGGGGCCCCGGGCTAGCGCCAGCGCACCCCCCGGCCGGAGCCCTCAGCCCTGGG
>DATJOV010000429.1:0-2261 GCA_035506735.1 Acidimicrobiales bacterium
CCTTGGCCAGCACCTCCTTGATGACCAGGGCGGCGAGGTCGTCGGGTCGGCAGGTGACGAGCGACCCCTTGTTGGCGCGGCCGATCGGGGTCCTGCCGGTGGCGACGATGACGGCGTCGGGCATGGGGTGGGTGCTCCTTCGGTGCGGCCCGGGCGGGACGTCCGGCCGGCGGGCGGGGTTCTAGGTTGGCACAGGGGGGTCGGGGCGGCCCAGGCCGGGTCCGTCCTCGGGGGCCGGGCCCACACCCGCCACCAGGCGTCGCATGGTGCGGTGCGGTCCGATCCCGGGCAGCTCGAAGACGGGACCGTCGCCCTCGAAGCCGGCCCGTTCGTAGAGGTGGCAGGCCGCCACCCGGGCGTGGCACCACACCAGGCCACCGCCGTGGGCGGCGGCGTGGGCCAGGAGGGCCCGGAGCACGCCTGTCCCGAGACCCCGGCGCCGGGCCCAGGGCTCGGCCGCCATGCCCCGGATGCGCCACGCCGGCCGAGCCCGAGGGTCCCACGGGGGCGCCTCGGGGAGGATGGTGCCCACGGCGAGCACGGCCCCACCGGGATCCCGCACGGCGGCGTGGGCCGTGCCGGGGGCGTCGTCGCCGGGGTAGTGCGCCGCGCCGGGGGGCCCGTCCGGGCGCAGGACGGCGCGGCGCAGGGGCCGCACCACCTCGGGCCCCACCAGCTCCACCGCCGGCACCCCGTCGTCCCCGTCCCCCACCGGGGTCGAGCGTAGGCCCGTGTGGCCTGCTGCGAGCACGGAACTGTAACCTGTTCCACGTTCGACCCACGGAAACGCCACAGAAGGGCAGGGCGGGCATGGAGATCGGCCTCACCGACGAGCAGCAGGCCCTGCGGCGCGAGTTGCGCGCCTACTACGCCAACCTCCTCACCCCCGAGGTGGAGGAGGAGCTGGCCCAGAGCCACGGCGTCGGGCCCACCGTCCGGCGCATCGTGAAGCAGATGGCCAGCGACGGGTGGCTGGGCATCGGCTGGCCCACGGAGTACGGGGGCCAGGGCCGCTCGGCCATCGAGCAGTTCATCTTCTTCGACGAGTCCATGCGCTCGGGGGCACCCGTCCCCATGCTCACGATCAACACCGTGGGCCCGACCATCATGAACTTCGGGACCCAGGAGCAGAAGGACTTCTTCCTGCCCAGGATCCTCGCCGGGGAGATCCACTTCTGCATCGGCTACACCGAGCCCAACGCCGGCACCGACCTGGCCGCCCTCGTCACCCGGGGCGTGGTGGACGGCGACGAGCTCGTCATCAACGGCCAGAAGATCTTCACCTCCCTGGCCGGGGACGCCGACTACTGCTGGCTGGCGGTGCGCACCAACCCCGACGCCGCCAAGCACAAGGGCATCTCCATGGTCATCGTGCCCATGAACACCCCCGGCGTGCGGGTCGTGCCGATGTCGCTCATCGGTGACCACAACATCAACACCACCTACTGGGAGGACGTCCGCGTCCCCCTGGCCAACGTGGTGGGCGGGCTCGACCAGGGCTGGAACCTCATCACCAACCAGCTCAACCACGAGCGCGTCACCCTGTGCTCGCCCGGCATCATCGAGCGGGCCCTGGGTGACGTGCGGGCCTGGGCCCAGCAGACCCGCCTGGCCGACGGCCGCCGGGTCGTCGACCAGGAATGGGTGCGGGTCCACCTGGCCCGGGTCCACGCCAAGCTGGAGTTCCTGCGCCTCATCAACTGGAAGGTGGCCTGGCACGGGACCAGGGGCCACCTGGACGTGGCCGACGCCTCGAGCATCAAGGTGTTCGGTACGGAGTTCTACATGGAGGCCCTGCGCCTGCTGTCGGAGGTGCTGGGCCAGTCGGGCTACCTGCGCCGGGGGTCGCCCGAGGAGGTCCTCCACGCCCGCCTGGAGTCCTACACGCGTGGGCTCGTGATCCTCACCTTCGGCGGGGGCACCAACGAGATCCAGCGCGACCTGATCGCCATCTTCGGCCTCGGCATGCCGCGGTCGCTTCGCTAGGGGGGCCACCATGGACTTCGCCTTCACCGAGGAGCAGGAGGCGGTGCGGGAGCTCTCGTCCCGGATCTTCTCCGACCTGTCCACCCCCGAGCGGCTCAAGGAGGTCGAGACGGGCGAGGAGCGCCTCGACCGCAAGCTCTGGGGCGAGCTGGCCTCGGCCGGGTTGCTCGGCATCGGGCTGCCCGAGGCGGTGGGCGGCGCCGGTCTCGGTTTCGTGGCGGTGGGCATCGTCGCCGAGGAGGCGGGGAGGACGGCGGCGGCCGTGCCCTTCGTGG
>DATJOV010000430.1:0-5546 GCA_035506735.1 Acidimicrobiales bacterium
CTGCACCCCTCCCCCGGCTACCCCTGGCGCCTGGCCCTCACCCTCGAGTTCCGCCTCGGTCGCGACGGCCTGAGCGTGACGGCCGGGGCCCGCAACGAGGACCGGGTCCCGGCCCCCTTCGGCATGGGCTTCCACCCCTACCTGGCCGTGTCGGAGGGGGCGACGGTGGACACCGCCTCCCTGGCCGTCCCGGCCCGGCGGCGCCTGGTCACCGACGACCGGGGCCTCCCCACCTCGGCCACGGCCGTGGCCGGGTCCGAGTTCGACTTCCGGACGGCCCGCTGGATCGGCGACAGCGTCCTCGACACCTGCTTCACCGACCTCCAGCGCGACGACGACGGCCTGGCCCGGGTGGACCTGGACCATCCCGGGGGGCGGGGGGTCACGCTGTGGGCCGACGGGGCCTTCCGCTACCTCATGGTCTTCACGGGCGACACCCTCGACCCCGAGCGCCGGCGCCGGGCCGTGGCGGTGGAGCCCATGACGTGTCCCCCCGACGCCCTGCGCAGCGGCACCGACGTGGTCCGCCTGGAACCGGGGGGGAGCTGGTCGGGGCGCTGGGGCATCACGCCGCGCTGAGCAGGCCGGCCCGGCGGCGGGCTCAGGCGGCCGGGCTGGCGCTGGGCCTGTGCTGGACGCTCGGGACGAAGCGGTCGGCGAGCTCGTCCGGGGGGACGGGCTTGCCGAAGTAGTAGCCCTGGGCCAGGGTGCAGCCGATGTCGAGCAGGCGGTCGCGCTGCTCGGCCCGCTCGATGCCCTCGGCCACCACCGACAGGTCGAAGGCCTTGGCCACCTCGATCACCGCCCCGATCACGGCGTCGTAGCGGGTGCCGAGGGCGTCGATGAAGGACTTGTCGATCTTCACCACGTCCACGGGGAGGTGCGAGAGCGAGGCCAGCGAGGAGAAGCCGGTGCCGAAGTCGTCGATGGCGATGCGCACCCCCAGGCGGCGCAGGGCCTGGAGGCGGCGCACGGCGGCCTGGATGTCGCGCATGAAGAAGCTCTCGGTGATCTCGAGGACGAGACAGCGCGGCGGGAGCCCGCTCTCGTCCAGGGCGGCGGCCACCTCGGCGATCATGCGGTCGTGCTCGAGCTGGCGGTTCGAGACGTTGACGCTCACGCTGAAGCGCGACGAGTCCCCGATGCGCTCCACCCACGCGGCCGCCTGGGTGCAGGCCCGGGCCAGCACCCACCGGCCGATCTGGAGGATGAGGCCGGACTCCTCGGCGATGGGGATGAACGACAGGGGCGGGATGGGGCCGCGCTCGGGATGGTTCCAGCGCACCAGGGCCTCCACCCCCACCATGGCCCCGTCGTCGATGGTCACGACCGGCTGGTAGACCACCGACAGCTGGTCCCCCAGCAGGGCCTGGTGGAGCGAGGACTCGATCTCGAGTCGCTCGGCCGCCCGGGCCGTGAGGGTCTCGTCGTAGACCTCCACCCGGGCCCGCCCGCTCTGCTTGGCGTGGTACATGGCGGCGTCGGCCTGGCGCATGACGTCGTCGGGGTCGTCCCCGCCCATGGCGAAGGCCACCCCCACGCTGGCCGAGACGAAGCACTCCACCCCGTCGAGGACGAAGGGGCGGTCGAAGGCGGCCAGCAGGCGCCAGGCGTAGGCCACGGCCCCCTTGCGGTCGGTGAGGTCCTCGATGAGCACGGCGAACTCGTCGCCCCCGAAGCGCGCCACCAGGTCGCCGGCCCGGGCCGTCGAGGCGATGCGCCGGGCCACCTCCACCACGAGCTCGTCGCCGGTGGTGTGGCCCCGGCTGTCGTTCACGTACTTGAAGTGGTCGACGTCGAGGAAGCACACCGCCAGGGGCGGGCCGGCGTTGGGGCAGGTGGCCATGGACGAGACCAGGTGCTCCACGAAGCGGGCCCGGTTGGGGAGCCCGGTGAGGTGGTCGTGGCTGGCCTGGTGCTCGAGGCGCCGCTCGAACTCGCGGCGCTCGGTCACGTTGCGGGCCGTGGCCGTGATCACCGCCCCGTCGGGGGTGTCGAGCGATCCCAGCACCAGCTCCATGGGGAAGCGGGTCCCGTCCTTGCGCACCCCCTCCAGGTCGTCGTCGTCGACCACCACGGTGTGGTGGGCCACGAACTCGTGGCGGTAGCCGCGCAGGGTGTCCTCGGTGAGGAAGGGCACCAGGCGCAGGACGGGCGTGCCGTCGAGCTCGTCGGGCTCGTAGCCGAAGAGCCTGCCCACCTGGTTGTTGGCCTCGAGCACGACGCCGTCCTCGCCCATGACGATCATGGCGTCGGGGGCCGACTCGAGCAGGGACCGGAAGTGGGCCGCGTCGCGGCGCTGGTCCTCGAGCTTGCGGGCCCCGTCGAGGCCCCGCCCGGCGTGGGCCGCCAGCAGCTCGAAGGCGGCCACCTCGTAGTCCTCCACCTGGCGCCGCTCGTGGGTCCCCCCCACCAGCACGGCGGCCAGCTCCCCCTCGGCCCGCACCGGGGTGGCGATCACGGTGCGGAACCCCTCCACCCGCAGCTCGGGGTGGGCGCTGGCCCGCTCGTGGTAGTCGTCGACCACCACCGTGCGCCGGGCCTGGCGCACCAGCCCCATCATGCCCCGGTCGGCGGAGTGGACCCGTTGGGTGTAGCTGTCGGGGAGCCCGACCGGGTGCACCACCCGGAAGACGGTGCCGTCGTCGATGAGGACGCACACGTTGGCGGCCTCGAACCCGAGCTGGACCACCGAGTCCACGGCCCAGCCCAGGATGGCGTCCTCGTCCAGGGTCTCGAGGGCCTGGCCCAGCCCCGCCACCCGGCTCCACACCCGGGCCCGCTGCTCGTGCTCGGCCGTGGTCCGCTCCCGGAAGACGAGCTCCCGGGTGAGCTGTCCGGCGATGGAGTCGGCCGCCCCCGCCGTGGTGAGGATCATCCCCACCCGCAGCACCAGGGTGGCGGCCTCCACGTGCCAGCCCTCCAGGGCCAGGGTGCCCAGGTAGGCGCCCACGGTGAGGGCGGTGAGGGTGACCCGTCCCCGGCGGGGATACGAGACGTTGGCCATGAAGACGCACTCGATGATGAACACCAGGTACAGCATCGAGTGGAAGCCCCCGCTCAGCTGGATGCCGATGGCCACCACGGCGATGTCGAACACCGACCAGGTGTAGAGGGCGGGGACGAGGAACCCCCGCCGCACCAGGCGCTCCCACGGGGCGAAGGCCATGGGGATCGTCCCGGCCAGGGCCAGCCCCATGAGGACGAAGAACGGCGCCCGGTCGAAGGCGGTGCGCCCCGGGAGCAGGGCGTAGAGGGTGATGACGCACAGCACCACCACGGTGGCGAGCACCCCCACCCGGATGGACTTGATGCGGACCTCGTCCAGGACGCCGATGCGGCGCTCCTCGCCCCCGCCCCGGCCCGTGCCCCGCCCCGTGCCCCGCACGGCCCGGTCCTCGGGCCCGGGCCCGCCGGCGTCGACGGGGTCGTCCCCGTCGGGGGTGGTGGTCGCGCCGTCCGGGGCGGCGGCGCCGGCCGGGGGCGGCACCACCGACAGGGCGGGCGGGGAGAGGGGGACGGGCTCGAAGGGCACCAGGGGCCCCACGGCGGCGGGCAGGGCGCTCAGGAGCGCGGGCGCGGCGGAACGCGTGTCGTCGTTCGGCCCGTCGTCGGTCGCGTTCCCGGAATCGGACTCGTGAATCGACGCCGGCCGTCGCTCGCGGCCTGCTGCGCCCACCGGATCAACGGTACCGGCGGCCCCGTCGGCACTACGGGGGAGTACCGAGACGTTGTGCGAATGTATTGATAGCCACCCTCCGTGGCCTCGGGAGGGGAAACCCCCACGTCAGGCCCCGGATCGGGGTGGCGGCGGGGGCGGGGAGCGCCGACCCATTTGGCGCACGGGGGCCGACGTCATTGGCCACTGCCAGGAAGGTGGAGCGGGGCGGGCCGGGACCGGCCCGCAGCGCCGGAGGGCGGACCCTCAGAGCGGGTGGACGTCGCCCTCGCGGCCTTCGAACAACGAGGACAGGTCGAGCGAGACCATGGGCCGGGCCGAGACCTCGGACACGTACGCGCACGCCAGCCGGTCCTTCACCGCGCCGAGGGCGGTGGACACCAGGCCCAGGGCGTACCCCTGGGCGTCGGCGGGGACCTCGGCCAGCACGGCCCGCCACAGCGCCTCCTCCACGATGTTGATCACGGTCTGCACCTCGCCCAGGGCGTGACCGTCGGCGTGGCGTTCGACGGCCAGGGCGGTGCCGTAGTCGAGGGCGGGCTCGAGGCGGTGCTCGGCGCAGCACGTCACCACCACGTCGAAGAGGGCCTCGAGCCGGGCCCGGGTCACCTCGGTGCCGGCGGCCCGGTAGTGGGCCAGGTCACGGCGCCCCACGGCGCCCTCGGCCCCGTCCACCAGGGCCTGGCGCCGGGCGGAGAGGAACCCGGCCACGTCGAAGGGGGCATCGGCCATGGCGCAGCGTGCCATGGCCGACCGGCAACGTCCAGTGTCACCGCCCCGGCGCGGCGTCACGCCAGGGCGCTGTGGTCCTTGGCCAGACCGGCCAGCTTGTCGGGGTTGAGCATGAAGTAGAGGCGCGTCACCCGGCCCTGGCGCTGCTCCCCGGTGACCACCACCTCCGTCCCCGGGGCCCGCAGGACGAGGGCGGCGGCGTGGTTGATCTCGGTCAGCTCCACCTCGGCGCCGGGGTAGCGGCGGGACGTGGTGTGCATGAGGCGGGCGACGCGCTCGGGGCCGAGGACGGGCCGGCGGGCGGCCCGGTGGGCGGGGCCGCCGTCGCTCACCAGCACCACGTCGGCGTCGAGGAGGGCCAGCGTCCCCTCGACGTCGCCGGCGGCGATGGCCCCGGCCAGCCGGGCCAGGAGCTGGGCGTCGAGGGGCTCGGCCGGAAGGGGCCGATCCTGGCGCAGGCGGCGCCCGGCCCGGGAGGCGAGCTGGCGGCACGCCGCCTCGGAGCGTCCCACCGCCTCGGCGATGAGGGCGTAGGGCTCCTCGAAGACCACGGCCAGCAGCCACACGGCCCGCTCGGCCGGGGTGAGCCGGTCGAGGAGGAGGAGGAACCCCAGGGTGAGGGACTCCGCCATCTCGGTGTGCTCCTCGGGTCCAGGCTCGAGGGCCACGGGCTCGGGCAGCCACGGCCCCACGTACTGCTCGCGCCGGCGGGCGACGGCGCGCACCCGGTCCAGGGCCAGGCGGGTGACCACGGTGGTGAGGTAGGCGCCGGGGCGCTCCACCCCGGCATGGTCCACCCCGGCCCAGCGCAGCCAGGCCTCCTGGACCACGTCCTCGGCGTCGCCGAAGCTCCCGAGCACCCGGTAGGCGAGGCCGAGGAGCCGGGGGCGCTCGGCCGCGAAGAGCTGCTCGGCGTCCGTCACCGCCCCACCATGGCCGAGGCGCCCGCCCCTGCGCCCGACAGGGCCAGGGCGGCGGCCTCGCCCGCGGCGCGCCCGCTGTCCAGGGCGGCGTCGGCCAGCAGCCCGACGGGCCCCACCCAGTCACCGGCCACGAACACCCCGGGCCGTCCCGGCACCGCCACCGGGGGCCGACCGGCCAGGCCGGGGCCGGGACGGGGGAGGGCGTGGGACAC
>DATJOV010000431.1:0-19408 GCA_035506735.1 Acidimicrobiales bacterium
CGCCTCGGCGGAGCGGGCCATCGCGGCCACGCTACCGCCGCGCCGATTGCCGTAACCTGACGCCGTGGTCAGCGAACGCGCCCCCTCCACCACGCACGTGGTGGCCCCCCCCGAGGTGGCCCGGCGGGTGGCGCTGGCCCCGGCGCCGGGGGAGGCGCCCCTGCCCGCCCCCAATGCCGCCGCCCTGTTCCGGCGCAACGGGACCGACCCCGCCATCGCCGGCCGCCCCGCCGTCCGGTTCGGGGACCGGTCCTGGACCCACGCCGAACTCCTGGCCGAGGCGGGACGCCGGGCCGCCTTCTTCCTGGAGCGCCTGGACCCGGGCCGTCCCCCGCACGTGGCCGTGCTCCTCGACAACACCCCCGAGTACGTCTTCACCCTGGCCGGGGCGGCCCTGGCCGGCGCCGTCGTGGTGGGGCTCAACCACACCCGCCGGGACGGGCACCTCCTGGCCGACATCGCCCATACCGACGTCCAGCTGCTCGTGACCGAGCCCCGGCACCAGGACCTCCTGGCCCCGGTGGCGGGGGAGCTGGCCCTCCCCGGGGGGCTCTTCGTGACCGAGGCCTTCGCCGACGGCGACGACCCGCCCCGGTCCCTGGGGGCCTCCCTCGAGGACGCTCTGGCCCCGTGGGAGCCGGGGTCGGGCGATCCCGGCCTCGAGCCCGACGTCGACTCGCTGTGGGTGCTCCTGTTCACCTCGGGGACCTCGGCCGCCCCCAAGGCGGTGCGCTGCACCCAGCGCCGCCTGCTCACCACCGGCAACCGCATGACCATGGTCCTCGACGTGACCCCCGACGACGTGGGCTACCTGGCCATGCCCCTGTTCCACTCCAACTCGCTCATGGTGGGCCTGGCCCCGGCCCTGGTGGCGGGGGCCTCGGTGGGCCTGGCACGGCGCTTCAGCGCCTCGCGCTTCCTCGACGACGTGCGGCGCTACGGGGCCACCTGGTTCAACTACACGGGCAAGCCCCTGGCCTACCTGCTGGCCACCCCGGCCCGGCCCGACGACGCCGACACCACCCTCCGCCTGGCCTACGGCAACGAGGGCTCGCCCCACGTGGTGGAGGCCGTGGCCGAGCGTTTCGGGGTGGCGGTGGTGGACGTGTTCGGCTCCACCGAGGGCGGGATCGCCCTGGACCGCTCGGGGGACATCCCCCGGGGCTCGGTGGGCCGCCTGCGCCAGGGCATCAAGGTGGTCGACCCCGACGGCAACGAGCTCCCCCGGGCCCGCTTCGACGCCGAGGGCAGGCTGGTCAACGCCGAGGCGTGCGTGGGAGAGATCGTCAACGTGGACGGGGTGGGTCCCTTCGAGGGGTACTACGCCAACGCCGAGGCCATGGCCCGGACCACCCGCAAGGGCTGGTACTGGAGCGGCGACCTCGGCTACGTCGACGACGGGGACTGGGTCTACTTCGCCGGGCGGACCTCGGACTGGCTGCGGGTGGACGGGGAGAACTTCCCCGCCGCCCCGGTCGAGGCCATCGTGGCCCGCCACCCCGACGTGGTGGTGAGCGCCGTCTACGGCGTCCCCGACGTCGACGCCGGCGACCAGGTCATGGCGGCCCTGGTGCTGCGCCCGGGCACCACCTTCGACCCGGCCGCCTTCGCCGCCTGGCTCGACGACCAGCCCGACCTGAGCCCCAAGTGGCGGCCCCGCTACGTCCGCCTGGCCGAGGCCCTGCCCACCACCCCGACCAACAAGGTGGTGGTGCGCACCCTGGCCCACCAGAAGTTCCGGGCCGACCGGCTGGGGGGCGACCCCGTCTTCGTCCGCCTGCGGGGGGAGGCGGCCTACCGGCCCTTCGGCCCCGCCGACGAGGACGCCCTGCGCGCCGCCTTCGTCCGGAGCGGCCGGTCCCAGGCCTGGGACCTGTAGGGGAGCGGGTGGACCTCTCGCTCACCCACGACGAGCAGCGCTTCGCCGACGAGGTGCGCTCGTGGCTGGAGGCCAACGCGGAGCCCGCTCCCCCCACCGGGGACCTGGCCGGGGCGGTGGCGTGGGGCCGGCGCTGGCAGGCCCGCCTGGCGGCGGCGGGCTGGGTGGGCATCGACTGGCCGGCCGAGTTCGGGGGGCGGGGGGCCAGCCCGGTGGAGGTGGCCATCTTCAACGCCGAGTACGCCCGCAGCGGCGCGGCCCAGCTCGTCAACCGGGTGGGGATCAACCTGGCCGGCCCCACCCTCCTGGCCCACGGGACACCCGAGCAGTGCCGGCGCTGGCTCCCCGCCATCACCACGGCCCAGGACATCTGGTGCCAGCTCTTCAGCGAGCCCGGGGCCGGGTCCGACCTGGCCGGGCTGAGCACGCGGGCCGAGGCGGTCCCGGGAGGCTGGCGGGTGACGGGCCAGAAGGTGTGGACGAGCTACGCCCAGTTCGCCCGGTACGGGCTGTGCCTGGCCCGCTCCGATCCCGCCTCGAGCGGGGCCCGGGGGCTGTCGCTCCTGGTGGTGGACATGGCCGCCCCGGGCATCGAGATCCGGCCCCTGGTCCAGATCACGGGGGAGGCCGAGTTCAACGAGGTCTTCCTGGACGGCGTGGAGGTCCCCGAGGAGCACCTGGTGGGCGAGGCCGGCAACGGCTGGGCCGTGGCCTCGACCACCCTGGCCCACGAGCGGGGCACCAACTTCCCCTTCAAGGAGGAGGTGGTGCACGAGGGCTACCTGGCCCGCCTGTTCGCCGAGGCGGCCGCCAACGGCACCCTCGACGACCCCGACGTGGCCGACGCCCTGGTGGACGCGTACGTGGCCCTGGTGGTGCTGCGCACCCACAACTGGCGCACCCTGTCCAAGCTGGCGCGCGGCGGCGCCCCGGGGCCAGAGTCGAGCTGGGTCAAGCTCACCTGGTCGGAGATGACCCAGCACCTGTCGGAGGCGGCCCTGGCCGTCCAGGGCCCGGCCGCCCCCACGTGGGGACCGTGGCAGCGCCAGTGGCTGTGGTCGAAGTCGGCCAGCATCGCCGGGGGGACCTCGGAGGTGCAGCGCAACATCATCGGGGAGCGCCTCCTCGGCCTTCCCCGTGAGCAGAGGAGGTAGCGTGCCGGTCCACTACGAGTTGGGTGACGACCACGTGGTGTGGATCACCATCGACCGGCTGCACGCCATGAACAGCCTGGACATGGACCACTTCGCCCAGCTGCGGGGGGCGTGGGACCGTTTCGGCGACGACGACGAGGCCTGGGTGGCGGTCATCACCGGGGTGGGCAACGCCTTCTGCTCGGGAGCCGACCTCAAGACCTACATCCCCGAGGTGACCAAGCTCCAGCGCGAGATCGCCACCCGCAAGGTGGAGGAGATCGACGGCTACCGCATCGACGACGGGGTCAAGGCCGTGCTGCGGGGGGTCAAGCTCTACAAGCCCATCGTGGCCGCCGTGAACGGGGCGTGCGTGGCCGGGGGCATGGAGATGCTGGGCGGCTGTGACATCCGGGTGGCCTGCCCCGAGGCCTACTTCGGGGTGATGGAGCCCAAGCGGGGCCTCTTCGCCGGGGGCGGCACCACGGTGCGGCTGCCCCGCCAGATCCCCTTCCCGGCCGCCATGGAGTTCCTCCTGTGCGCCGACCGGGTCCCGGCCGAGCAGGCCCTGGCCTTCGGGCTCCTCAACGCCGTGGTCCCCGCCGACCAGCTGCGGACCAAGGCGCTGGAGTACGCCCACCGCATCACCGCCAACGGGCCCCTGGCCGTGCGCAAGACCAAGGAGAGCGTCCTGCGGGGCCTGGCCGTGGACATGAAGGAGGCGTACCGGATCGAATCGGCCCTGGCCACCGAGGTGTTCTCCAGCGAGGACGCCAAGGAGGGCCCGGCCGCCTTCGCCGAGAAGCGCCCCCCCCGCTGGACCGGGCGCTGAGCCCGCCGCCCGGCCCCGGAGACGGCCGGGGCGTCCCGGGGAGGAGGTCGGCACCGTGGAGCACCTGAGCCTGGAGGACGCCGTGGGCCGCCACGTGCGGCCGGGCGACACCGTCCACGTCCTGTGCGGGCACAGTCGCTGGACGGCGGCGGCCCGCCAGCTGGCCCGCCAGCACTGGGGCGCCGACGCCGGCTTCACCCTGGTCATGGTGAGCCTGAGCTCGCTCGGGGCCCTCTTCTTCCGGGGCGGGATGGTGCGCAAGGTGGTGACGGCCTACTCGGGCGACACCTTCCCCACCTACACCCCCAATCCCCTCTTCGCCCGGGCCTACGCCGAGGGCGGGGTCGAGGTCGAGCACTGGTCGATCCTCACCTTCGCCCAGCGCCTGGAGGCCGCCGCCCGGGGCCTCCCGGCCATGGTGACGGGCTCGCTCCAGGGGTCGTCCATGGCCGCCAACGACGGCTTCGCCGTGGCCGAGACCCCCTTCGGCCCCGTGGGCCTGGTGGCCCCCCTCGTGCCCGACGTCACCCTGCTCCACGCCGCCTGCGCCGACGAGGAGGGGAACCTGGCCCTGTCGGAGCCCCTCCTCGAGGGGGTGTGGGGGGCGTGGGCGGCCCGTCGGGGGGTGGTGGCCACGGTGGAGCGGGTGGTGGAGCGCCTGGACGGGCTGGGCCACCGGGTGCGCATCCCGGCCCACCGGGTCCTGGCCGTGGCCGAGGCCCCCTTCGGGGCCCACCCCGGCGGCCTGTACGCCCCGGGGCTCCCCGTCGAGGGCTACGGCGAGGACATCGCCTTCTTCACCCAGGCCCGGGACGCCACCCGGGGGGACTTCGAGGCCTGGGCCCGCCGCTGGGTGCTCGAGCCCGCCTCCCAGGCCGAGTACCTCGAGCGCCTCGGGCCCGAGCACCTGGCGTGGCTGCGGGGCCGGACCGATCCCGAGTCGTGGCGTCTCGACGCCGAGGCCCATCCCGTCGACCTCGCCGCCGCCCCCACCCGGTGGGAGCGCGCCGCCGTGTACGGGGCCCGTGAGGTCGAGACGGTGGCGGCCGACCTCGGGGCCGACGCCGTCCTGGCCGGGGCGGGGGTGGCCAACCTGGCCGCCTGGGTGGCGGTGGCCCGGGCCCGGGCCGGGGGAGGGGCGCTGCGGCTCACGGCCGAGCTCGGCCTGTGGGGCTACACCCCCACCTTCGCCGACCCCTACATCTTCAACCACCGGGTCTTCCCCGGGACCCCCCTCCTGGGCGACGCCGGCACGGTCCTGGGCATGGTGGTGGGCGGGCCCGGCACCCGCACCGTGGCCTGCCTGGGGGCGGCCCAGATCGACCGGGACGGCAACCTCAATTCCACCCTGGTCCCGGGGGGGCCCTTCCTGGTCGGCTCGGGCGGGGCCAACGACGTGGCCAGCCGGGCGGCGGGGTGCGTGGTGGTCTCCCTGGCCGAGCCACGGCGCCTGGTGGAGCGGGTGGGCTACGTCACCAGCCCCGGTGCCCGGGTGGTGAGCGTGGTCACCGAGCTGGGGGTGCTCCGCCGCCTCGACGGCCGCCTCCGCCTGGCCGCCGTGCCGAGCGGCCCGGCACCGGCGGTCGAACGGGTGCGGGAGTTCTCGGCCGCGTGCGGCTGGGACGTGGAGGTGGCCGAGCCCGTGCGGGAGCTCGAGCCGGTGGCGGCGGCCGAGGTGCTGGCGCTGCGGCGCTACGACCCCGAGGGGCTGTTCCTCTCCTGACCCGTCTCCTCTCCTGACCCGCCCCCGCCCCCGCCCCCGCCCCCGGCCCCCCGAGGGCTCGATCTCTGACGTGGCGTCAGGTTCGGGCCGCCCGGGGGGCGGCGGCCTCAATGGCCCGAATCTGCGGGTCGATGACCTCACCGTCCCCGGCCCGTGCCGGGGAGCACGCCCCGAGGAGGAGACGCCCGTGACGGCACCGGCCGTGCCCCCCCCAGACGTCCACCACGCAGGCGGTGACGGCATCCATCGGCGCACGGCACGGGACCGTCGCGGCACGGAGGGCGGCGGGCGCTCCAGGCGGGCCCGGACTACAGTGACCAGACACGAACTGACACAAGCGTCAGGCATCCTGTCGATCTCGACCGGGCCGGCGCACGGTGGGCACCCCGTGATGGCGGTCACCGGGGGAGAGGGGGAGGGATGTCGCGCAGTCGTCGTGCGAGGCTCACGACGGCCGTCTCGGCAGTCGCAGCCGTGGCGCTGCTCGTGGCTGCGTGCGGCAACGCCTCGGGCCACAACGGCGTCAGCAACCTCTCCCCCGGGGTGACCTCCAACTCCATCACGGTGGGGTCGATCGCCAACATCACCGGCCCGCTGTCCTCGGACTTCGCCCCCATCGTGAACGGGGTCCAGGCCTACTTCTCCATGATCAACGCCGAGGGCGGCGTGGACGGGCGCAAGCTCAAGCTCGGCTACCAGGAGGACGACCAGGGGAGCGGGACCACCGACCTGGCCGTGGCCCAGAAGCTGGTGGAGCAGGACCACGTCTTCGCCGTGGTGGGCGTGGGCACCCCCTTCTTCGGGGGAGCGAAGTACCTGGCCAGCCAGGGTGTCCCCACCTTCGGGTACGCCGTGTCCACGGACTGGGAGGGCCATCCCTCGCTCTTCGCCGACTTCGGCTCGGTGCTGTGCTTCCAGTGCGGCGCCCCCGGTGACGCCTGGACGGCCGAGCAGCTCGGCGCCACCTCCATCGGGGTGGTGGCCTACGGGGTGCCCCAGTCGGCGGCGGCCTGCAACGCCGCCGTCACCGGGATGCGGGGCTTCGGGCTCAACGTCACCTTCACCGACACCGCCTTCACCTTCGGTGCCGACCCCACCGCCGACGTCCTCAAGATGAAGGCCGCCAACGTGAACGTCCTGTTCACGTGCCTCGACGTCACCGGCAACGTGGCCTTCGCCCGGTCCCTCATCCAGAACGGGATGAGTCCCAAACAGGTCTGGTTCAACGGCTACGACCGCAATACGCTCAAGCAGTACGGGTCGCTCATGAACGGTGTCTACCTCGGTCTCCAGCACGTGCCCTTCGAGTCGGCGCTCTCCGGCGACTACCCGGGCCTCGACACCTACATCCGGGAGATGTCCAAGTACCAGCCCAATTTCACCTACAACGAGACGGCCCTGGACGGCTGGATCGCCGCCGACCAGTTCGTGACCGGGCTCAAGGCGGTGGGTAAGGGCAAGCTCACCCAGGCCAGCCTGGTCAAGGCCATCAACCAGGAGACGGCCTACAACGGGGCGGGGCTCACCACCCCGGTCAACTGGAAGACGGCCCACACCCTGGCCACGCCCCCCTTCTGCCAGTCGTCGGTGGAGGTCGAGAACGGCAGCTTCGTGCCCGCCTTCGTCAACGACGGCCAGGTCTTCACCTGCTTCGGCAGCAAGACCAGCACCGACACCGTCCCCCCACCGGCGGGCACCCCCGGCCCCAGTCCGACGTCGGGATAGCGGGGCAGCGGTGAGCGCGGATCGGGGGGAACCGTGAGCACGTTCCTGAACTACGGCATCCCGGGCATCCCCTACGGGTGCGATTTCGCCCTGGTGGCGGTGGGGCTGGTGCTCACCTACCGGGCCACCGGGGTGTTCAACCTGGCCTTCGGCTCCCAGGCCTTCCTGGCCGCCTTCATCTTCGACCTGCTGGTGCGCAGCGAGGGCCTGCCCGTGTGGCTGGCCTTCGTCCTCTCGGTGCTGGTCATCTCCCCCGCCTTCGGCCTGGCCCTCGACCGCTTCCTCTACCGCCACATCCCCTCGGCCTCGACCACGGCCAAGCTGGTCTCGTCGGTGGGGGTGCTCATCGCCATCCCCTTCACCATCCCCATCCTCTTCGGCAACGCCCCGCGCCTCAACCCGCCCACGCTGGGCCTCAACATCAACAAGGTCTACATCCACGTCTTCAGCACCCCCATCAACGGGGCGGAGATCTCCACCACCGTCATCACCGTGGTGGTGGTGGCGGCGATCATGGCCGTCTTCCGCTGGACCAGCATCGGGCTCCAGATGCGGGCCGTGGTGGAGAGCCGGCGCATGTCCCAGCTCGAGGGGATCAACGCCCCCAGCGTGGCGGCGGGGGCCTGGGCCCTGTCCAGCGCCCTGGCCGGTCTGGCCGGCGTGCTCCTCCTCCCGCTCCAGGCCGAGTTGTCGCCCACCAACCCCCTGCAGTTCACGGCGCTGCTCGTGGCCGGGCTCACCGCCGCCGCCATCGCCAGCTGCCGCTCCATGGGCATCGCCCTGGGCTCGGCCATCGGCCTGGGGGTGATCGAGAACCTCCTCAAGGGCTACCTGCCCTCGGGCGGGGTCCTGTCCTCGGCCGTGGTGGAGGCCTTCCCCTTCGTGGTGCTGGTGGGGACGCTCCTGCTCAACCCGGGCCTGCGCACCATGGACCTGAGCAGCGACCCCCTGGCCGCGGCCGACCCGCCCCTGGCGCCACCCGCCATCGCCGTGCGGGACCGGCGCCTGGAGCGCCCCACCCGCATCGGCTTCTGGCTCCTGGTGGTGGCCTTCCTGGCCTTGAGCGCCACGTGGGTGCCCGGGGTGTGGGTCACCACGTTCGACGAGGGCCTGGCCCTGTCCATCCTGTTCCTGTCGTTCACCCTCATGACGGGGATGAGCGGCCAGATCTCGCTGTGCCAGGCCAGCTTCGCCGGGGTGGGGGCCTTCACCGCCGGTCAGCTCGCCAGCCACATGGGCCTGTCGGTCCTGCTGGGGGCGGTGGTGGGGGGCCTGCTGGCGGCGGCGGTGGGGACGCTCGTGGCCATCATCGCCATCCGGCTGTCGGGCCTGCTCCTGGCCCTGGTCACCTTGTCGTTCGCCCTGTTCTGCGACCAGCTCCTGTTCCAGTACTCGTGGTCGGGGGGCGGGCTCGCCGGGGTGAACGTGCCCCGTCCCGTGCTGGGCGTGAACTTCTCCTCCGACCGGGCCTTCCTGTTCCTGCTCGTGGTCCTCCTGGCCCTGTCCATGGTGCTCGTCCTGCTGGTGCAGCGGGGCACGGTGGGGCGCTACCTGGCCGCCATGCGGGGCAGCCCCACGGCGGCGGCGAGCATGGGCATCAGCCTGCGCACCGTGCGCCTCACGGTGTTCGCCATGTCGGCGGGGATCGCCGGCTTCGGCGGGGCCCTCTACGCCTCGGTCATCGGCTCGGCCTCGTCCCAGACCTTCCCCTACGAGTACTCGCTCGTCTTCCTGGTGGCGGTGATCACCCTGGGGCCGCGCACGGTGGAGGGGGCGGTGCAGGCCGGCATGGGCTACGCCGTGGGCTTCTTCGCCCTCACCTACCTCCCCACCCGCTTCCAGGGGATCCAGCCCGTGCTGTTCGCCTTCGGCTCCATCACCTACGCCGCCCACCCCGAGGGGATCCTCGAGTACCAGAAGACGCGCTGGATGCGGCGGGTCAACCGGGTCTTCGCCCTCTACGACGCCCGCCGGGGCCGGGCCACGGCCACGCCCGCCGTGGAGCTGGCCGGGGCGGAGGGACCGGCCGTGGGGCTGGCCACGGCCCCGGTGCGCTCGGGGGAGGGCGTCGGTGTCTGAGACCACCGCGTCCGTGGTCGGCGCCGCGCCCGCCGCCACCGCGCCCGCCGGTGCCCCCTGCCTGCTCGAGGCCAGGGACATCTCCATCAGCTTCGGCGGCGTGGCCGCCCTCAAGAGCGTGTCGCTGTCGGTGGCGCCGGGCGAGGCGGTGGGGCTGGTGGGACCCAACGGTGCCGGCAAGACCACGCTCTTCAACTGCCTGTGCGGCCAGCTCCGCCCGTCCTCGGGCACGGTGGCCTTCGACGGGGAGTCCATCGAGAACCTCCCCGCCCACCTCCGGGCCCGCCTGGGCATCCGCCGCACCTTCCAGCGCGTCGAGGTCTTCCCCGAGATGACGGTGCGCGACCACATGATCGTGGCCGAGCGGGCCCGGCGCGGTGACGGGGCCTTGTGGAAGGACCTCCTCAACAAGGGCAAGCCCCGCCCCGAGGAGCTCGCCCACGCCGAGCGGGTCATGGACCTGGTCGGGCTCACCGACCTGGCCGACGTGCCGGTGGCCGCCCTCAGCCTGGGGCACTGCCGGCTGGTCGAGCTGGGCCGGGCCCTGGCGGGCCAGCCCCGCCTGCTCATGGCCGACGAGCCCTCGTCGGGCCTGGACGTCCACGAGACGGCGGCGCTGGCCTCGGTGCTGCGCACCGCCCAGCGCGAGGAGGGGATGACCGTGCTCCTCGTCGAACACGACATGACCATGGTGGCCAGCGCCGTGGACCGGGTGGTGGCCCTCAACCTGGGCGAGATCATCGCCGAGGGCACCTTCGCCGACGTGGTGGCCGATCCGGGGGTGCGCAGCGCCTATCTGGGGCGTACGGCATGAGCACCGTCGAGACCACCGGGACCGGCCCGGCGCCGTCGGCGCCCCCGCCCATCCTCGAGCTGCGCGACGTCTCGGCCGCCTACTCCTCGTACCGGGCCCTGTTCGGGGTGTCGCTCACCATCCCCGCCAACGGGATCGTGGCCCTGGTGGGGTCCAACGGGGCGGGCAAGTCCACCCTGGCCCGGGTGGCCACGGGCCTGGTGCCCGCCAGCGGCGGGACCATCACGGTGTCGGGCCAGAACGTGACCACGATGTCGGCCCACCGCATCGCCCGCCTGGGGGTCACCCACGTCCCCGAGGGGCGGGCCGTCTTCTCCTCCCTCACGGTGGAGGAGAACCTCACCGTGTCCTTCTTGAAGCGCGTGGGGCGCGGCGGCGTCTCCGACGCCCTGGCCCGGGCCTACGCCGCCTTCCCCGTCCTGGCCGAGCGGCGCAAGCAGCTCGGGGGCACCCTGTCGGGTGGCCAGCAGCGCATCCTGTCGCTGGCCAAGGTCCTGGCCGTGGCGCCCAAGCTCCTGGTGGTGGACGAGCTCTCCCTGGGCCTGGCCCCGGTCATCGTGGACCAGGTCTACGACGGGCTGGTGGCCATCCACGGCCAGGGGTGCGCCCTCCTGGTGGTGGAGCAGCAGGTGGACCGGGCCCTGGCCATCGCCGACCGGGCCGTCCTGCTGGTCAAGGGCTCGGTGGCGTGGGAGGGCCCGGCGGCCGAGGCCAAGCCCGTGCTCGAGACCCAGATGCTGAGCGGCCACGCCGCCAACGGCTCCGGACCCTCCACCAACGGCACCGGTCCCCACCACGCCAGCGCCCCCTTCCCGGCCCCGGTCCCGGCCGTGGTGGAGTCGCCCGCCCCCGTCCCGGCCTCGGCCGCGGCGCCCCCGCCCGTGCCGCCCCCGGCCCCCCAGGCGCCGGTGCCGCCCCCCGTGGCCTGGGCACCGCCCACCGCCTCCGGCGTGGCCCCGGCCCCCTCGACCCTCCCCGGTCCGCCCCCGGCCGCCCCCGCCCCGCCCCCGGCGCCCCCGGCCGCCCCCGCCCCCGGCGCCGGGCTCCCCCCCGAGCCACCCCGGTGGGGTCCCCCACCGGGGGCGCGCCCCACGCTCGTGCCGCCGACGGTGGGCCGCCCCGCCACCCTCCTGCCCCGCAGCGCTCCCATGCAGGCGCCCGTGCGGGCCACGCCGCCACCGCCCGCGCCCCGCCCTGCCCCCACCCCGCCGCCCCCCGTCGCCCCGCCGGGCCCGGCGCGGCCCCTCGGCGCCCCGGGCGGCGCCGGTCCGGTGGCCGGCCCGGGCACCACCGCTCCCGGCACCAACGGGGCGGTGCCCCCGGGGCAGGTCCGCACCCACCCGTCCGACCTGTGGGTGGTGCGACCCACCGCCCCAGGGTCGGCCTGACCACCGAGCGAAGGGACGAGGACGACACGCATGGGACTGCTGGAGGGAAGGGTGGCGGTGGTCACCGGCGCCGGGGGCGGTATCGGCCGCACCATCGCCTGTTGCCTGGCCGACGAGGGGGCCAGGGTGGTGGTGAACGACCTGGGCACCACGCTGGACGGCAGCGGCACGGCCCAGGGCCCGGCGGCCGAGACCTGCGCCCTCATCGAGAAGGCGGGGGGCACGGCCGTGCCCAACGGCGACTCCGTGGCCGACTTCGAGGGGGCCGGGCGCATCGCGGCCCAGGCCGTGGACACCTTCGGCTCGCTCGACATCCTGGTGAACAACGCCGGCATCGTGCGGGACCGGACGCTGCTCAAGATGTCGCCCGAGGACTACGACGCCGTGGTGGGGGTGCACCAGCGGGGCACCTTCAACTGCACCCGCCACGCCGCCGTGCACATGCGCCAGGCCGGCTACGGGCGCATCGTCAACATCACCTCCTCGGCCGGGCTGCGGGGCAACTTCGGGCAGACCAACTACGGCGCCGCCAAGGCCGCCATCATGGGCATGACCTTCGTGTGGGCCCTCGAGCTGGGCCGCTACGGCATCACCGTCAACGCCGTGGCCCCGGCCGGCCTGACCCGGATGACCGAGAACCTCTTCGGCGGGGCCGACGCCCCGCCCGACCAGGACCCCGCCCTCAACGCCCCCCTGGTGGCCTTCCTGGCCTCGGAGCAGGCCAGCTACGTGAACGGCCAGGTGCTCGGGCGCACCGGCTACGCCTACACCATCTTCCAGACGCCCCGGCAGGTGGCGGGCATGTGGCGCGAGGGGGGCTGGACCCCGGCCCAGGTGGCCGACCACTTCCACGAGGTCCTGGGCCAGCACCTCCAGCCCGTGGGCATGCCGGCCCACCCGCTCCTCGGCGCCAAGGGGGACTGAGACCCGCCCTCCGGCGGGGGCGGGGCCGGGACGGCCGTCAGGGGTTGCGGGTGAGGATGTTCACCACCGAGACCCCCGAACCCCGTCCCCCCACGTTGTGCTGGAGGGCGAAGCCGTTGCGGACGGCCACCTGGCGCTCCTCGGCCTCCTCCCGCAGCTGCCACCAGCACTCGGTGAGCTGGGCGATGCCGGTGGCCCCGATGGGATGACCCTTGGCCAGCAGTCCCCCGGAGGGGTTGACGGGGATGCGGCCGTCGAGGGCGGTCTCCCCCTCGAGCGAGGCGGGGCCGCCCTTGCCCTTCTCCACGAAGCCCAGGTCCTCGATGTCGAGGATCTCGGTGATGGTGAAGCAGTCGTGGACCTCGGCCATGTCCATGTCCGGCGCCCCCACCCCGGCCATGGCGAAGGCCCGCTCCGCCGCCAGGGTGGTGGCGGGGAGCCCCACGTAGGTGGACTTCTCGTGGAGGTAGGGGTGGTCGGTGGCCACCCCGAAGCCGGCCACGTAGACGGGCTTGTCGGTGAACTCCCGGGCCCGCTCGGCCGTGGTGAGGATCACCGCCGCCGCCCCGTCGGTCTGGGGGCAGCAGTCGAGGAGGCGCAGGGGGCTGCACACCTCCGGCGACGACAGCACCTGCTCCACCGTGATCTCGCTCTGGAAGTGGGCGTAGGGGTCGAGGCAGCCGTTGTGGTGGTTCTTGACCGCCACCGAGGCCAGCATCTCGGGGGTGGTCCCGAACTCGTGCATGTGGCGGGTGGCGAACGGGGCGAAGAGGACGGGGGCGGTCTCGCCCCGGTTGTAGAGGGGGTGCCCGGCCGCGGCCCGGGCCAGGAGCCCCTCCTGGGTGGACTTGTCCCGCATCTTCTCCACCCCGATGACGAGCACCACGTCGTGGACGCCGCTCGCCACCACCATGGCCCCGATGCGGAAGGCGTCCGAGCCCGTGGGGCAGGCGTTCTCGACCCGGGTGCACGGCACGCCGGACAGGCCGATGGCGCTCGGGACGGTGTTGCCCCCGATGCCCTCCTGGCCCCACAGCGAGCCCCGCTGGGTGGCCACGATGACGGCGTCCACGGCGGCCCGGTCGATGCCCTTGTCCACCGCCCCCAGGGCGGCCCCGAAGGCCCCCGCCGCCATCTGCTCGTAGCTCTGCTCGAACAGCTCGCCGAACTTGATGAGCCCGGCTCCCACCACGGCCACCTTGTTCCAGCTCATCGCCTCGCCTCCTCGGCCGGGCGCCCCCCGGCGCCGTCGGCGCCGCTGGCCCCGGCGTCGTCGGTGCCGCGGCGCAGCGCCTTGTACCCGTAGACCGGCACGCCCCGCTCCAGGGCGTAGCGGTACAGCGACAGGACCACCTCGTCCCCCACCGCCAGGGTGGCGGCGTCGACGGGCGACCCCTGCACCATGAGGCGGGCCCCGTCGTCGAGGTCCACCACCACCAGGGGCAGGGGGGCCTGGAAGGGCGGGGGCATGGTCTGGTTGACCACGAAGGTCTGCACCCGCCCGGTGCGGGCCAGGGGCACCACGGTCAGGGCGGCACCCCCGCACCCGATGCAGGTGGGGTGGATCGAGGGCGGGGTGGAGATGGTGCCGCACGCCTCGCACCGGGCCCCCTGGAGGGCCAGCATCTCGATGTTGCCCCGCACGAAGGCGGCCCCCCCGGGGGGGACCCCCATGGGGATGGGCTCGCTCAGGGGCTCGAGCTGGCCCCGCGCCCGCAGGACCTCGACGTAGGCGGCGGGGCGTCCCGGGCCCAGGGCGGCCACGGGCCTGGCCCCCGGGACGGGCCGGCCCACCTCCACCGTCACGGCGCTGGCCCGGCCCCCGCCGTAGCCGATGGCCCCCACCACGGCGGTGGTGCTCCCCTCGGCCCCGGCCGCCAGGGCCTCGATCAGTCCCAGCAGGGGGGCGGCGGCACCGGTGTCGCCCAGGGCGGCCTGCACCGGGGCCGAGGCCAGCCCCGCCCCCAGGCGCTTGGCCAGGGCCCCGGCCAGCTTGCCGTCGGGATCGGAGGCGGCCCACGCCCCCACCGTGGCCGTCCCCGCCGCGGCCCGGCCCACCTCGGCCAGCAGGGGGAGGTACACCTCCTCCCGGAAGAGGCGGCCGTCGTAGACGTCCTCGGTGGCCCCCCCGGCGTCGGGGCGGTAGCGGTCGAGGACGGGCAGGGTGCGCGTCACCCGGCCCACCAGGCGGGCCGCCCCGCCCGTGCCGTTGCCGGCGTCGCCCGGGGCCCGCACCACCAGGGCGGCCGCTCCCGCTCCGGTCCTGCTCTCGCCGGCCGTGCCCAGCCCCGGGACCAGGGCGTCGGACGCCACCACCAGGGCCACCTCGACGTGGCCGGCGGCCACGGCGTCCCACGCCGCCGCCAGGGCCTCCATGCCGGCGTGGGGCGAGCCGCTGGTGAGGGCCCCCTCGACGTCGGGGCGGCAGCCCAGGGCGGTGGAGAGAAAGGCGTGGCTGGGGCCCTCGGCGAAGGGTGGCCGGGCCGTGCCCCACCACAGGCCGTCCACGGCCCCGGCCGCCACGCCCGCCGCCGCCAGGGCGTCGCGCCCGGCCCGCCACGCCAGGGTGAGGGTGTCCTCGTCGGCGTCGCACACGGCCACGCCGCCCCGCCCGCCGCCCGCGCCCCAGGCCGCCCCCACCTCGGAGGCGGCCAGGCGCAGCGAGGGGGCGGCGCTGCCCGCCCCCAGCACGACCACCGGCTTCATGGCGCGACCGCCTTCCATCCCGGGCCCCGGGGCACCTTGCCGCCCAGGAGGGCCGTTCCCACGAAATTGCGCTGGATCTCGACCGTACCGGCCCCGATGCACAGGCCGCGCACGTCGCGATAGGCCCGCTCGACGGGGTACTCGCGGCTGTAGCCGTAGCCCCCGAGGAGCTGGATGGCCTCGTCGCACACCTGCTTGGCCGCCAGGTTGCAGGCGATCTTGGCCATGGCCGACTCGAGCGGTGGCGGCGTCCCGTGCGGCCCGGCCAGCACCAGGGCCCGCTGCAGGAGCAGGCGGGCCCCCTCGAGGGCGCAGGCCATGTCGGCGATCTTCCACTGCAGCCCCTGCAGCTCGGCCAGGGTCCTCGTGCCGGCCTTGCGCTCGAGCATGTAGCCCATGGCGTACTCGAGGGCCCCCTGGGCCGCCCCCACGCACATGGCGGCGTTGCCGCACCGCTCGTGGTTGATGTGGGCCAGCAGGGTCTTGAGCCCGCTGTTGTCGGCCGGGTCCCCGGGCACGAGCACGTCACCGGGCTCGATCCGCACCCCGTCGAAGGCCAGCTCGGCCTCGGTGCAGCCCCGCAGCCCCATCTTGCGGTGGGTGCCGGCCACGCTCACGCCCTGGGCCGAGAGGTCCACCACCACGGCGCCGATGCCCTTGCCCGTCCCCGCCTCGCTGCCGGGGAAGCGGCACCACACCAGGCAGGCCACGGCCCGGTGCCCGCCCGTGACGTAGTTCTTGTAGGCGTCGAGGCGCCATCCGTCGCCGTCGGGGGTGAGATGGGCCCGCATGGCGGTGGCGGCCGAGCCGGCGTCGGGCTCGGTGATGCCGATGCAGAACAGCTCGCCCGCCGCGGCCTGGGGCAGCCACCGCCGGCGCAGGGCCTCGCCGCCCAGGTGCTCGATGGCCCGGGGCGGCCCGTTGAAGACCAGCTGGCACAGGATCGCGCTCGACACGTCGGCCCGGGCGATCTCCTCCAGGACGATGGCGGCCTCGACGTCGCCCATCCCCATGCCCCCGTAGGCCTGGCCCACGGTGACGCTGAAGAGCTCGGCCCGCCGCAACGCCTGCAGGGACGCCTCGGCGAACTCCTCGGTCTCGTCCCAGTGCAGGGCGTGGGGGGCGATGTCGCGCTCGGCCACGTCCCGGGCCAGCTTGCGCAGGGCGGCCCGGTCCTCGTCCTCGTCCAGCTCGATGGCGCTCACCCGCTCGACCGCGCTCCCCGCCCCCGGCCCGACGGCCCGGTCGCGCGCCGCTGGCGGAGGGGCATCGGACCTGACACCATCGTCAGCGAAGTTACTACACTGAGCGTCCGCATCCCCAGGCCGGGGGACGGTGCGTGCGCCTGCAGGAGGACAGCCGATGAGCGAGCAGCGGGAATTCCACCCCATCCGCCGGACCGGGGACTGACGGTGGCGGGGCGCGAGGCGGTCATCGTCGACACGGGGCGCACCGCCTTCGGCAAGCGGGGCGGGGCCCTGGCCACCTGGCACCCCGTCGACCTCCTGGCCCACGCCATCGCCACCGTGGTGGCCCGCACCGGGGTCGACCCCGAGCGCGTCGACGACGTCATCGGCGGGTGCGTGAGCCAGGTGGGCGAGCAGTCCACCAACGTGGCCCGCAACGCCTGGGTGGCGGCGGGCCTGCCCCAGTCGGTCCCCGCCACCACCGTGGACCGCCAGTGCGGGTCCTCCCAGCAGGCCGTCCACTTCGCCGCCGCCGGCGTGGTGGCCGGCCACTACGACCTGGCCGTGGCGTGCGGGGTGGAGTCCATGAGCCGCGTCCCCCTGGCCTCCAACGCCCGGGGCGGGACGGGGCCCTTCCCGCCCTCGTTCCTGGAGGCCATCGAGGGGCGGCTGTGGATGCAGTTCCGGGTGGCCCAGGTGCTGGCCGAGCAGTGGAAGATCAGCCGCCAGGACATGGACGAGTACGCCCTGGAGAGCCACCGCCGGGCGGCGGCGGCGACCGACTCGGGCCACTTCGCCCGGGAGATCATCCCGGTCCCCGTCCGGGCCGAGGACGGCACCCTCACCGACGCCCTCCTCACCACGGACGAGGGCATCCGGCGCGACACCACCCTCGAGCGCCTGGCCGCCCTCCCCCCGGCCCAGTCCTTCGAGCCCGAGACGGCGCCCGACATCACCGCCGGGAACTCCTCCCAGATGACCGACGGGGCCGCCGCCATGCTCATCGCCGAGCGCTCCGTGGCCGAGCGCCTGGGCCTCCCCGTCCGGGCCCGTTTCCACGCCTTCGCCGTGGCGGCCGAGGACGCCGCCATCGTGCTGTCGGCCCCCGTGCCCGCCACCCGCAAGCTCCTCGAGCGCACCGGCATGCACGTGGACGACTTCGACGCCGTGGAGTGCAACGAGGCCTTCGCCGCCATCGCCCTCATGTGGGCCCGGGCCTTCTCCCCCGACCCCGACCGTTTCAACCCCCGGGGCGGTGCCATCGCCATCGGCCACCCCCTCGGGGCCAGCGGGGTGCGGATCATGACGACGCTGCTCAACGAGCTCGAGGCCACGGGCGGCCGCTACGGCTTCCAGACCATGTGCGAGGGCGGGGGGCAGGCCAACGCCACCGTCATCGAGCGCCTGGCCTGAGGCAGCGGGCACCGGACGAGCCGCCAACCACCACCGACAGGGGACGCCGGCCATGGACTTCACCTTCTCCGCCGAGCAGGAGGACTTCCGCGCCGCCGTGCGCGCCACCCTGGCGGCCGAGGCCCCCCCCGACTACGTGCGGGGCATGATCGACGACCGGGCCGGGGTGACCCCGGGGCTGTGGCAGACCATGGCCGACCTGGGCTGGCTCGGGGTCCTCGTCCCCGAGTCGGCGGGCGGCCTGGGGCTGGGCCTGGTCGACATGGTGGTGCTCCAGGAGGAGCTGGGCCGCCTGCCCTTCCCCGGGCCCTTCGTGTCCTCGGCCGTGGCCGCCACCTCGGCCGCGGTGCGCCTGGGCGTGGACGAGGTGCTGGCCGACCTGGCCTCGGGGCGGCGCCGGGGGACGGTGGCGGTGGAGGAGCCGGGCCACGGCGACCCCCTCGGGTCGGTGGCGGCCCGGGCCCTGCCCAAGGGCGACGAGTGGGTGCTCGAGGGGACCAAGCCCGTGGTGCTCGACGGGGCCTCGGCCGACTTCGCCCTCGTGGTGGCGGCCGACCCCGACGGCCTCGGGACCTTCCTGCTGGAGGAGCCGGCGGGGGAGCCCGTCCCCGCCCTCGACGTCACCCGCAAGGTGGCCCGCCTGGAGCTCGACGGGCGCACGGCCCGCCGGGTGGGGCCGGCCGGGGACCACCGGGCCCTGTGGCGACGGGTCCTCGACGACGTCAACGTGGCCCTGTGCGCCGAGCTGGTGGGCACGTGCGAGCGGGCCCTGGAGCTCGCCGTCGACTACGCCCAGGTCCGGGTGCAGTTCGACCGCCCCATCGCCACCTTCCAGGTCATCAAGCACAAGGCCGCCGACATGCTCCACCGGGTGGAGCTGTCCCGGGTGGGCACGCACTACGCCGCCTGGGCCGCCGACGCCGACAGCCCCGAGCGCGAGCGGGCCGCGGCGATGTGCGCGGGCTACGTGGCCGAGGCCGCCGCCTTCGTCACGGCCGAGTCGATCCAGGTCCACGGGGGGGTGGGCTTCACCTGGGACGTGGACTGCCACCTCCTGTACCGCCGGGCCAAGCAGGACGACCTGCTCTTCGGGGCCCAGGGCTACCAGCGCCGCCGCCTGGCCGACCTCCTGCTGGACGCGCCGGGCGCCTGAGCCCCCGGCCCGGGTGGCGGGGTCGGGGCAACGGGGCGGGTGACGATATCCTTGTCCCCGGGGTGAGCCGGGAAGCCTGGTCGGCGCTCAGCCCACGCGCCCGGTGACCCCGACCTCCCACGACCCCTCGCACGCGCCGCCGTCGTCCGGGGCGCGGGCGCGACGCCGGCTCCCCAGCTGGCGCTGGGAGTCGCTGCGCACCACGCTCTGGCTGGTCCCTGCCGCCCTCATCGCCGGCGCAATGGCCCTCTTCGTCGTCACCCTGCTCGTCGACCTGGCCGCCTTCCACCACCACCTGCGCCTCCCGGCGTGGACCAACACGGGCAGCGCCGACGCCGGACGCGAGGTCCTCATCGCCGCCGCCGCGGCGGTGATCACGGTGGTGGGCGTGGTCTTCTCCATCACGATCCTGGCGCTCACCCTGGCCTCGCAGCAGTTCGGACCCCGCATGA
>DATJOV010000432.1:0-2057 GCA_035506735.1 Acidimicrobiales bacterium
CTGCACCCCCAGCTGGTCGTAGTCCACGGTCAGCATGCCGCCACCGCCCGCCCGTGGTCCTCGAGCACGGCGCGGTACTGCTCGGCCGTGCCCCGGGCCGTGGCCGCCCACGTGAAGCGGCCCAGCACCCGCTTTCGTCCCCCCTCGCCCAGGCGGTCGGCCAGGGCGGGGTCGTCGAGGATGCGGCGCATGGCCTGGGCCAGGGCGTCGGGGTCGTCGGGCGTCACGAGCAGCCCGGTCTGACCGTCCTCGCCCACCACCTCGGGCAGGGCCCCTCCGGTGGTGGCCACGAGCGGCACCCCGCACGCCATGGCCTCGATGGCGGGCAACGAGAAACCCTCGTAGAGCGAGGGCACCACCGCCACCTGGGCCTCGGCGTACAGCCCGGCCAGCTCGTCGTCGGAGATCCCGCTCACGCAGCGCACCGCCGGGGCCAGCCCGAGCCGGTCGATGGTGCGGGCCACCCGGCCCCCCTCGGTGGGGCGGCCGATCACCACCAGCTCGACGTCGCGCTCGGTCCGGAGCTTGGCCACCGCCTCGAGCAGGGGCACCAGGCCCTTCATGGGCACATCGCTGGAGGACGTCACCATGATCCGCCCCGGGATGCGGGGCCGCTCGGGCCGGGGCCGGAAGACGGTGTGGTCCACCCCCACCGGCACCACCGTCAGGCGGGAGAGGTCCACGCCCATGTGGGCGGCGATGTCGTGCTTGGAGGACTCCGACACCGTGACGATGCGGGGCAGCCGGCGCGCCACGCGCATCTGCATGCCCAAGAACCCGAACCATCGGCGCTGGGTGAAGCGGCGGTAGGCGTTCTCGGCGTGCGACAGCGCCAGGTCGCGGTCGACGGTGATGGGGTGATGGAGGGTGGTGAGCAGCGGCCAGCCGTCGTCCATCATGCCGAGCAGCCCCGATCCCAGGCACTGGTTGTCGTGGACCACGTCGAAGTCCCCGCCCCGCCCGGCCAGCAGGCGGCGGGCCCGCAACGAGAAGGTGCGGGGCTCGGGGAACCCGGCGCTGCACATGACGGCGAACTCGAGTGCGTCGATGGAGGAGTGAAATTCCCGAGGGTGCGGCACCCGGAAGGGATCGGGGTCGCGGTAGAGGTCGAGGCCCGGCACCGGCGTGAAGCCGACCTCGGGGTCGAGCACCGGCCACGGTTGGCCCGAGAACACCTCCACCGAGTGGCCCAGGGCGACCAGCTGGCGGGCCAGGTGGCGGGTGTAGACCCCCTGGCCGCCGCAGCGCGGATTGCCCCGATAGACGAGGTAGGCGATGCGCAGACCGCCGGGACGGGGAGGGGCGGCCGGGCGCGCCGGGGGGACGTCGAGGTGCGTGCTGCGCTCCCAGGATGCTCGGATCTCGAGCCAGCGCTGCCGGGGGCTCCTAGGCACGCGCCGTGCTGTGGTGAGCGACCATGGCCGATCAGCCTCCCCCGGATGCCGGGTCGGGCGCAAACGACAGGGAGGGGCCGCGCCCGGTCCCCGACACCGTGGCGGGAGCCGTTCGGGGCCTTGTCGACCTGGTCAACGGAGCTGTGTGGCCCGGCCGGGGCGCCATGGGGGCGACCTCGTCCGCCCCCGGTGGCTCCGGCGCCGGCGGCGGCGCGACCCCGTGCCCGGGAACCGGGTACGCCGCTCACGAGGGGCGCGTCCACTAGCTTGGCGGTGGCTGCACCGCACCGCGTCGCTCGAGGAGCGCCGAGCAATGGCCGTCGAGATCCTGCACCTGTCGAGCGTGGTCAAGAGCGCGCTCGTGGACCAAGACGGTGACCGGCTGGGGCGGGTCGAGGACCTCATCGCCCGGCTGGGGATGGCTCCGCACCCCCCCGTGACCGGGGTCGTGGTGCGCATCGCCCATCGCCAGCTGTTCGTCCCCATCGACCGCATCGCCGAGCTGCGGCCCGGTCGGGTCCGCTTCGTGGGCGACACCGTCAGCCTGCAGCGCTTCGAGCGCCGGCCCGCCGAGCTGCTGCTGTCCCGGGACCTGCGGGCCCGGCACCTCATCAACCTGCAAGGCGCCCGTCTCATCCGCGCCAACGAGATCGAGCTGGCCCG
>DATJOV010000433.1:0-2577 GCA_035506735.1 Acidimicrobiales bacterium
CGCCCGGGCCCGGCCGCCCGGGCGGCGTTCTGGGCGGCGTGCGCCGGGGCCTGGCCGGGAGGGGGTCCCGGCGGCGGGCCGGGGTCAGCGCAGCTCCACCCCGCCCCCGGGGGCGGCGTCCACCACCACGGTGTCGCCGTCGGCGTAGCGGCCCTCGAGGAGGGCCAGGGCCAGGGGGTCCTCCACGGCCCGCTGCAGGACCCGGCGCAGGGGGCGGGCCCCGAGGTCGGCGTCGTAGCCGGCGTCGGCCAGCCAGTCCCGGGCCGCCGGGGTCACCTCCAGCACCAGGCGGCGCTCGGCCACCCGAGCCGCCAGCCGCTGGACCTGGATGTCCACGATGTGGCGGATGTCGTCCTGGGAGAGGTGGCGGAAGCGCACCACCTCGTCGATGCGGTTGAAGAACTCGGGCTTGAAGAAGTCCTGGGGGTCCCCGGGGAGGTTGGAGGTCATGATGAGGACGGTGTTGGTGAAGTCCACCGTGCGGCCCTGGCCGTCGGTGAGCCTCCCGTCCTCGAGCACCTGCAGCAGGGTGTTGAACACGTCGGGGTGGGCCTTCTCGATCTCGTCCAGGAGCACCACGGCGTAGGGACGGCGCCGCACGGCCTCGGACAGCTGGCCCCCCTCCTCGTAGCCCACGTAGCCCGGCGGGGCCCCCACCAGGCGCGACACGGTGTGCTTCTCCTGGTACTCGCCCATGTCGATGCGGACCATGGCCCGGTCGTCGTCGAAGAGGAAGGCGGCCAGGGCCCGGGCCAGCTCGGTCTTGCCCACGCCGGTGGGGCCGAGGAAGAGGAAGGAGCCGATGGGGCGGTTGGGGTCCGAGAGGCCGGCCCGGCTGCGGCGGATGGCGTTGGCCACGGCCCGCACCGCCTCGTCCTGGCCCACCACCCGGGCGTGGAGGGCCTCCTCCATGCGCACCAGCTTGGCCAGCTCGGCCTCCATGAGCCGGCTCACGGGGATGCCCGTCCACCGGCTCACCACCTCGGCCACGTCCTCGGCGTCGACCTCCTCCTTGAGCATGGCCCCCGAGGCCTGCAGCTCGGCCAGGGCCTTGGTGGCGTCGTCGATGCGGCGCTCGATCTCGGGCACCACGCCGTAGCGGATCTCCGAGGCCCGGGCCAGGTCGCCGTCGCGGGCCAGGCGCTCGGCCTCGCCCTTGCGAACCTCGAGCTCCTCCTTGAGGGCCCGGATGGCGGCGATGGCGTCCTTCTCGGCCTGCCAGCGCGCCGTCAGGGCGTCCGACTCCTCCTTCAGGTTGGCGAGCTCCTCGTCCAGGCGGGCCAGGCGCTCCTTGGAGGCCTCGTCGGTCTCCTTGGCCAGGGCCACCCGCTCGATCTCGAGCTGGCGCATGCGCCGGGTGACCACGTCGATCTCGGTGGGCATGGAGTCGATCTCGATGCGCAGGCGGCTCCCGGCCTCGTCCACCAGGTCGATGGCCTTGTCGGGCAGGAAGCGCCCCGAGACGTAGCGGTCCGAGAGGACGGCCGCCGCCACCAGGGCGGCGTCCTGGATGCGCACCCCGTGGTGGACCTCGTAGCGCTCCTTGAGGCCGCGCAGGATGGCCACCGTGGCCTCCACCGAGGGCGGCTCCACGAACACGGGCTGGAAGCGCCGCTCCAGGGCGGCGTCCTTCTCGATGTGCTTGCGGTACTCGTCGAGGGTCGTGGCCCCGATGAGGCGCAGCTCGCCCCGGGCCAGCATGGGCTTGATCATGTTGCCGGCGTCCATGGCCCCCTCGGCCGCCCCGGCCCCCACGATGGTGTGGAGCTCGTCGATGAAGGTGACGATCTCGCCCTCGGCGTCGGTGATCTCCTTCAGGACGGCCTTGAGGCGCTCCTCGAACTCGCCCCGGTACTTGGCCCCGGCCACCATGGCCGACAGGTCCAGGCTCACCACCCGCTTGTCCCGCAGGCCCTCGGGGACGTCCCCCTCCACGATGCGGTTGGCCAGGCCCTCCACGATGGCGGTCTTGCCCACCCCGGGCTCGCCGATGAGGACGGGGTTGTTCTTGGTGCGGCGCGACAGCACCTGGATGACCCGGCGGATCTCCTCGTCCCGGCCGATGACGGGGTCGAGCTTGCCGGCCCGGGCCAGCTCGGTGAGGTCCCGGCTGTAGCGCTCCAGGGCCTGGTACTGCTCCTCGGGGTTCTGGGAGGTGACGCGGTGGCTGCCCCGCACCTGGCGCAGGGCGTCGAGGAGGCGGTCGCGGCTGGCCCCGACCTCGTCGGCCAGGGCCAGGATGAGGTGCTCCACCGAGAGGTACTCGTCGCCCATGTCGCGCCGCAGGCCGTCGGCCGCCTCGATGAGGTCGCGCGTGGCCCGGGCGAAGGTGACCTCACCCCCGCCGTACGCCTTGGGCAGGGAGGCCAGGCGCTCCTCCACCTTGTGGGTGAGGGCGGTGGGCTCCACCCCGGCCTTGGCCACCAGGGGGAGGGCCAGCCCCTCGGCCTGGCCCAGCAGGGCCGCCAGGACGTGGGTGGGGGTCACCTCGGCGTTGTCCTGGGCCCGGGCCAGCTCGGTGGCGGATTGGACCGCCTCCTGGGTCTTGAGGGTCCAGCGGTTGGGATCGATGGGCAC
>DATJOV010000434.1:0-2841 GCA_035506735.1 Acidimicrobiales bacterium
CGTGGAACTGGAGCGGGATGGCGGGGCACCCCACCTTCGACAGCAGGACCAGCTGCCAGTGGGTCCGGACGGCGATCTGGTCCAGGGCCTGGAACCACATGGCGGCGTGGGAGTCGCCGTAGAGGACCATGGTCTCGGTGCCGTCGGGGTCGCCGAAGCGGCACCCCGGCACGGTGGCCTGGGGGTACCAGGCGAAGCACAGGGTGCTGGCGTGGGGGGGGAAGCCCAGGTCGGACAGGGCCGAGATCTTCGAGAGCGGGGGCACGAGGTCCCGGGGCACGGTCTCGATGCGGCCGGCGGCGGCCACCACCCGCTCGACGGCGCGGATGGGGTCGGCCGGCACCGGGCCCGAGGGCGCCGGCCCGGTGCCGCCCGTGGCCGCCTGGGCCCCGGCCGGAGGGGAGAACACCACGTCGGCCTGCAGGGCGATGGCACCGAAGGTCACCCCCACCAGGACCGCCCCCAGCCCGACGCTCACCAGGCGGCTGCGGCCGGGGAGGGCGGCGTGGCGGACGGGGTTCTCCACCAGCAGGTAGGAGGCGATCGAGACCACCAGGGCCACGGCGATCCACCCCAGGTTGTCGCGCACCGACAAGGTCGACTTCCCGGCGTCCTCGGCCGCCACGATGAGGATGGGCCAGTGCCACAGGTAGAGCGAGTACGAGATCCTCCCCAGTCCCCGGAACGGGGCCAGTCGCAGCAGGGCCTCCGCCCCCAGGCGCGGCGCCCGGGCCCCGCCCGCCACGATGAGCGCCGCCCCGAGCACCGGGACCGTGACCAGCCACCCGGGGTAGGCCGTCTGCCCCGTGAAGGTGCAGGCGGCGCCGACCACGGCGCCGAGGCCGGCCCAGGTGGCGGCGGCGGCGACGGCGGTGGGGAGGCGCTTGAGCCAGGGCGTGGCCACCGCCACCAGGGCCCCGAGCGCCAGCTCCCAGGCCCGGGTGAAGGGCGAGAAGTAGGCCCCGGTGGCGTTCTGCGCCGTGTCGAGCACGGAGAAGGCGAGCGAGGCCCCGATGATCACCACCAGCCCCAAGGCCAGCCTGGCCCGCAGCCCCAGGCGGGTGCGGAGCCCGGCCAGGAGGAGGAACAGGGTGGGGTACACCACGTAGAACTGCTCCTCCACGGCCAGCGACCAGAAGTTCTGCAGGGGGGAGGGGGGCTGCTGGGCCGTGAGGTAGTTCGTCCCCACCGCGGCGAAGTGGAAGTTGGCCAGGAAGACGCCGGCCCACCGGGCGTCGGTGGCGGTCGAGCTCCCGGCGCCGTAGCCGAGGACGGCGTAGGCCATGGCGACGGTGGCCACGATGACGAGGGTGGCGGCGGGGATGATCCGGCGGCAGCGCCGCCCGTAGAAGGCCAGGATCGAGGTCCGCCCCGACGAGGCCCGCTCGCGCAGCAGGACCCCGGTGATGACGAACCCCGAGATCACGAAGAAGACGTCGACCCCGACGTAGCCGCCGCCGAGCCCGGGCACCCCGGCGTGGTAGAGGACGACGAGGAGGATGGCCACGGCGCGCAGGCCCTCGACGTCGGGCCGGAACGGACGGTCCTCGGGGGCGGTGCCCGCTCCCCCTCCCACCGGCCCTCCCACCGGCCCTCCCACCAGCACGGAGCGACGCCCCCGAGCCGGTGCACCCTGCTCGCCCAATCCCCTCGCCCCCCACCGGGTCATGGCCCGTCACGGTGCTGCGTGCGACCCGCCAACGTTAATCCGCGGGTGCTGGGTAGGACCTCGGCGGCCCCGTCAGGCGGCCTCGAGGTCGGCCGGCACGAGCTGCTCGTTGAGCAGGCGGGCGAAGCGGGCCGGGTCGCCCCCCACGAAGCGCCGGCACAGGGGCAGACCCTCCACGTAGCACGAGACGTAGGCCCGCCAGGTGGGATGGCACAGGAACTCGACGGCCTTCTCGGCCCGGGCCCGGGGGAGCATCCCGAGCCGGGCCACCTCCTCCACCACGACCTCGGGATCGGCCCCCTCGGCGTGCAGGCGCCAGGCGGCGTTGCCCCGCACCGCCCCCAGGACCTCGGTGGCCTGGGCCACCTCCGCCACCACCTCGGCGTCGTAGCGGACGCCGAGGGGCCGCAGGATCTCGGCCACGACGGGCTCGGGCCTGGGCCCCACCACCACCTCCAGGCCGAGGTCGGCCAGTCCCTCGGCCAGGAGGCACTGGGGGGTGCCCACGAGGAAGACGGTCTCCTCCAGCCACCGCCGCCGCCGCACCAGCCCGACCTCCTTGCGGCAGTGCTCGGTGTGGTGACCGGGATAGGCCTCGTGCGCCACCAGGTGGGCCAGCGACACCGACAGGACGGGCAGGTCGGTGTTGACGGCCACGGTGGAGTGCAGGCCGCCCAGATAGGTGTTGAACCCCGACCACGGCTTGTCGGTGACGAGCTCGAAGTCGATGCGCTCCCCCTCGGGCAGGCCGAACAGCGCCTCGGTCCGGGCCCGCAGGGCTTCGGCCAGGGCGCCGATGGCGAGGGGGAGCCGCTCGGGATCGACGGCCTGGGCCTCGCGCCAGGCGATGAGGCGCTCCCCCGCCGGCCCCGAGCCGGGCAGGACCTCGGCCAGCCGGCGCTGGGCGGCCACGAGGTCGTCCTCGGGCACGGGCCGAGGCCGCACGCCGTAGCAGGACGCCACCTCGTCGGCGTAGGCGATGGCCTCGCCCGCCACCCGCCGGGCCGAGGTGAGCAAGCCCACCACCTGGGCCCGGAGCCACCGGCGCCGGCGCCCGGCCTCCGTCGAGTCGCCGACCGGCCCGCCCCCCCCGTGGGGGGCGCCGGCGTCGCGGTCGGCCAGCAGGCGCTGGGCCGACCGCACCCGGACCTCGGGGCGGGGCGGGGGGGCGG
>DATJOV010000435.1:0-3576 GCA_035506735.1 Acidimicrobiales bacterium
GGTACACGACCTGGGACTCGGGGTGGCGGGCGAGCTCGGCCGCCAGGGCGGCCGCCGCCCCGGCGCCGGGGACCACCACCGTCACCGCCCCGGCCGGGTCCCGGCCCCGCCCGGCCTCGAGCGCGGCCACCAGGCGCGCCAGGGGATCGGCGCCGCGGGTCACGGCGGCATGCTACGGCCACGGTGCGCGGGGGTCGGCCGGCGCGGCGGGGCGGGGCCCCGCCGGCCTCAGCGCTCGGGGGCGATGGCCGGGGCCGAGGGCAGGCGGTCGCCGCGCAGGCGCCACCAGATGGCGAAGGTGTCGCGCAGCATCTCCACCACCACGCGGCGCGACACCGTGCTCGTGAAGCGCCGGCCGATGCGCACCGGGGCCTCCACCAGGTCGCGGTGCCCGAGGCGGGCCGCCAGCACCAGCATCTCGAGGTCGAAGGCGTACCCCTGCTCGACCATGAGGGGCAGCACTTCGGCCAGTACCTCGCGCCGCACGAGCTTGATGCCGGCCTGGGTGTCGCGCACGTCCAGCCGGAACAGGGCCCGCACCAGTTGCTGGTATCCCCACGAGTAGAGGCGACGGGCCAGGGGGTACACGACCTGGGACTCGGGGTGGCGCTTGCTGCCCAGCACCACGTCGGGGTGGCGGTCCCACACCACCCGCACGAAGTCGGCCAGCAGTTCGGGGGGGACGTCGCCGTCCCCGTCGATGAAGCCCAGATAGCGGCCCCGTCCCCGGGCCAGGCCGGCCCGCACGGCGTTGCCCTTGCCGGCGTGGGGCAGCGCCACCCGCACCACCACGTCGGGGTGCACGCCCTCGAGCGACGCCTCGCTGCCGTCGGTGGAGCCGTCGGACACCGCCACCACCTCGAAGGAGATGCCCGTGCCCGCCAGGACCTCGACGGCCCGCTCGACCGTGGCCCGCAACACCGGGCCCGGGTTGTAGTACGGCACGACCACGGTGAGGTCGAGGAGCGCCTGGCGGGGCTCGGCCGCCGTCAACAGACCGGTCGGGCGCGTGGCGGAGAACGTCGCGCCCGAACCACCGGGTTGGTGTCGCGCCACGGCCCCCCCTCCAGTGCCAGCGCATCGGGCCCAGTCACCCGCGTCGTACAGACCTGGCCCATGGTACCGGCGCTCGGGCGCCAACCGGGAGCGCAAGGGCCGGGAACGCACCGCCGGGTGCCCTCGCCACGGTGCGGACCCCCGGGGGTCACCACGAGCCGGGGAGGGCGCAGTTCACGCCCCGATGTCGGGGGCGGCGGTCACGCCGCGATGTCGAGGGCGGCGGTCACGCCGCGATGTCGAGGGCGGCGGTCACGCCGCGATGTAGACGGCCATGAAGGCGCCGAACACCAGGCAGTAGATCCCGAAGGGCTTCAAGGTGCGGGTCTGGAAGTACCGCATCAGGTAGCGCACCGAGAACACGGCGGTGATCCCGGTCACGAGGGCGGCCACGAGCGACTGGCCCCGGATGCCCGCCCCGAGCGGCCCGGTCAGGTCCGACAGCTTGAACAGGCCGGCCGCCAGGATCACGGGGGTGGCGAGGAGAAAGGCGAAGCGGGCCGAGTCCTCGTGGTCGAGACCCCGCAACAACCCCGCCGTCATGCACACCCCTTCCCGGCTGATGCCGGCGATGAGGGCGGTGGACTGGGCCACGCCCACGATGCCGGCCTCCTTCCACTGCAAGGTGTCGAGGCGCCGCCCACCGTCGTCCTTCATGCCCTGTTCGGCCGCCAGGCGGCGCACCACCGCCCGCCGGCGCAGGCGTTCGGCCTGCAGGAGCATGAGGCCGTTGACCATGAGGAACACCGCCGCCGCCTCCGGCTTGGCCAGCGCCACCCGCAACGGGTGCTCGAACACCACCCCGATGACGCCGGCGGGGATGGTGCTGACGATGATGAGCCAGGCCAGGCGCTCGGTGGGGGTGGTGATGCGCCTGGTGGCCAGGGTGTGGAACCAGGCCCGGACGATGGCGATCCAGTCCCGCCAGAAGTAGGCGAGCAGTCCGAGCGCGCTGCCGACGTGGAGCATGACCACGAAGGCCAGCCATGACGATTCGGGGTCGGACTGGGCGTTCACCACCGAGTGCCAGCCGAACAGCGAGGGGAGCAGTACCACGTGCCCCAGGCTCGAGACGGGGAAGAGCTCGCTCACCCCCTGGAGCACCCCCAGGACGATGGTTTGGAACCAGGTCAGATGCAGGACGACGTGGCTCGACCCGGTGGCGAGCACCAGGGCGTGGACCGCAGGTCCATGGGCGTCGGGGGAGACGGTCGGCACGCGTGGGCCTTTCGTGCGGGCGGCCGGGGGCGCAGCACGGTCCGGGGCAGGTCGATGGTACTGCCGGGCCGGCCCCGACACGGGTACGGTCGTGCCTGGCGGAGCAGGTAGGCGGGGCTGCTCACAGGCCCCTCTGCCAGCCATCCCAGGGTTCTCCCAGCTTGATCGGGGATTCTGGTGGGGGCGCGGGGACGCCGGTGGGGCTGGGGACACCGGCGCTGGCGCGCACGGTCGACCGAGGCTGGAGGTGGGCGAGGTGCGGATCCTCGTGTTGGGGAGCGACGGGTATCTGGGATGGCCCACGGCGCTGCATCTGTCACGCCGGGGCCACGACGTCGGGGTGGCCGACAACTTCTGTCGCCGTGGCTATGACTACGAGATGGGCGTGGACAGCCTCGTGCCCATCTGCCAGCTGCAAAAGCGCGTCCGGCGCTGGGAGGAGATCTCGGGCCTGGGCCTCGAGATGTTCGTGGGGGACCTCACCGACCACCGCTTCGTGGAGGAGATGCTGGCGAGCTTCCGCCCCGAGGCGGTGGTGCACTTCGCCGAGCAGCGCAGCGCCCCCTACTCCATGATCGACCGCCAGCACGCCGTCTACACCCAGGTCAACAACGTGGTGGGGACGCTCAACCTCCTCTACGCCATCGCCAGCCAGGACCGGGGCATCCACCTCGTGAAGCTGGGGACGATGGGGGAGTACGGCTACCCCAACATCGACATCGAAGAGGGCTTCATCGAGATCACCCACAAGGGCCGCACCGACGTCATGCCCTACCCCAAGCAGCCGGGCAGCTTCTATCACCTGTCCAAGGTGCACGACTCCCACAACATGATCTTCGCGGCGAAGATCTGGGGCCTGCGCATGACCGATCTGAACCAGGGCGTGGTCTACGGCCAGGAGACCGACGAGACCACCATGGACGACGACCTGGCCACCCGCTTCGACTACGACGCCGTGTTCGGGACCGTCCTCAACCGCTTCTGCGTCCAGGCCGTGGTGGGCCACCCCCTCACCGTCTACGGCGAGGGGGGCCAGACCCGGGGCATGTTGGACATCAGAGACACCCTGGCCTGTGTGGAGCTGGCCCTCATGAACCCGGCCGAGGAGGGCGAGTACCGGGTCTTCAACCAGTTCACCGAGTCGTTCTCGGTCCTGCAGATGGCCGAGATGGTGGCCGACGCCTACCCCGGCAAGGTCCGCATCGAGCACATGGACGACCCCCGGGTGGAGAAGGAGAAGCACTACTACCGGGCCGCCCACACCAAGCTGCTCGACCTGGGCCTGGTGCCCCACCTGCTCGG
>DATJOV010000436.1:0-2292 GCA_035506735.1 Acidimicrobiales bacterium
GACAGCGCAGCTCGGCCAGGCGACCGGGCTGGGTGCGCAGCTCCGTGCCGCGGTGCAGGCACGAATTGTGGAAGGCCCGGATCCGTCCCGGCTCGGTCCGCACCACCACCAGCGAGACCCCGGGCGCCCGGTAGACGAGGCTGTCGCCCACCTCGGGGAGCTGCTCCTCCCGGCACGCCATCTGCCACACCCGCCGCCACACCCGCTCCACCTCGAGGGCGTGCACGGCCGGGCTGGCGTAGCACCGGCGGGGGACGGTGCGCGGCTCGGCCCCGCCGTCGGGGCCCATGCCGAAGGCGGGGTCGTCGCCCACCATGCGCAGGGCGGCCGGCACCGGCCTGCTGTCGGCGTCGAGGAGGGCCTGGACCACGCCGGCCCCGTGGGGGAGCCGCGCCTCGGGATCGCTCACGGGTCGGTGGCGGCGGCTTCGCCCGCCCGGAAACCGAAGACGAGGGCGGGGCCGAGGGTGGCCCCGCCGGCGGCGGTGGCCGATCCGAAGGGGCTGGCGGCGGCGTTGCCGGCGGCGTAGAGCCCGGGCACCACCCCCCCGCCGAGGGCCCGGACCCGGCCCCGGTCGTCGGTGCGGGGTCCCCCCTTGGTGCCCATGCACCCGAGGTGGACGGCCACGGCGCAGAAGGGCGGCTCGGTCAGGGGAGCCAGGGTCGGGTGGGGGGCGGTCGGGTCGCCGATCCAGGCGGCATAGGGGCGGGTGCCGCGTCCGAACTCCTCGTCGACGCCCCGTGCCGCCCCGTCGTTGAAGCGCTCCACCGTGGCCACGAGGGCGGCGGGCGACAGGGCCAGGCGCCGGGCCAGGGTGGCCACGTCCCCCGCCTGCACCACCCAGTCCGGATCGGGCCGGTCGGGACCGGGGTCACCGGGGGCCAGGGGGCCGAGGGGGTAGCGGCGGCGGTAGGCGGCGTCGCACACAAACCAGTACGGCCCGGCGCCGCGCCGGCGCATGGCCCGCCCCACGTCCCCGTAGCTCTGGGCCTCGTCCACGAAGCGGCGGGCCCCGCCGTCGACGACGATGGCCCCCGGCTTGGCCCGCTCGCTGTGGAGGGGGCGGAAGTGCGCCACCCCGTCGACGGCCTCCCCCGGCACGTGGAGGGCCGGCATCCACCACCCCTCCCCCAGGTTGCCCAGGGCGGCCCCGGCGGCGTCGGCCATGCGCAGGCCGTCGCCCACGCACCCGGCCGCCCCCATGGGTGCCACGGGGAGGCCGGGCAGGTGGCGCGCCACCAGGGCGGGGTCGTGCTGGAACCCGCCCGAGGCCAGCACCACGCGTCCGTCCTCGGTCCCGCCGTCCACCCGCACGCCCCGCACCGCCCCGCCCCCGGTCACGGCGGCGGCGGCCCGGGTCCCGGTGCGCACCTCCACCCCGGCGTCGAGCGCCCCGGCCAGGAGCCCCCCGGCCAGGGCCCGGCCCCGCACGTGGCCCCGCAGCACGACGCCGTCGTCGGCCGGTTGCGCCCCGGCGCCCGACGGAGGAGGGGGCGAGGGCTGGTCCAGGGCGCCCTGGACGCGACGCTCGAGGTCGGGGGGGAGCCGCAGGGGCCGGGGCCACAGCGAGCGGCCCCCGGTCCGGCCCCCGGGAAGCTCGCTTCGGTAGTCGGGCCAGTGCTCGAGCACCTCCCACTCGAGGGGGGTCAGCTTCTCGACGGCGTCGATCACACGGGGGGCGTCGGCCACGAAGGCCCGCATGAGCCCGGGCTCGACCTCGCCCCGGGCCAGGGCCCCGAGGTAGGTCATGGCCTCCTCCACCCCGTCGTCCACCGACGGGAGGCGCCCGTGGCCGGGGCACCACACCACCCCACCCGACATGGCGGTGGTGCCGCCCAGTGCCGCCGCCCCCTCGAGGACGAGCACCTCGGCCCCGGCCGAGGCGGCGCCCAGCGCCGCCGCCAGCCCGGCCGCACCCGATCCCACCACCACGACCGGCCGGGCTCGACCCACCGGGCCAGGGTAGTCAATGCACCTTCGGCCCCCTCGGCCCCGTCGCGCCCGGGTGCGCCCCGAGGGCCCCGTCGCGCCCGGACGCGCCCTGAGGGCGCGACCGAGCCGGCTCGCACGCCGGGCGGGAACGAGCGACGCCCGCGCCCCGGGGCGCGGGCCGGACCGGGGCCGGAGCGGACCGGAGCGGACCGTGGCCGGACAGATGGAGCTAGCTGGCCCGGCGGACCCAGCGGTGCGTGCCGTCGCCCGTGGGCAGCGACTGCAGCCCGGCCTCGGCCGCCAGGCGCTCCGCCACCCCCTCGGTGGCGAAGAGCGAATCCGGCTCGTGGTTGAAGTACG
>DATJOV010000437.1:0-11135 GCA_035506735.1 Acidimicrobiales bacterium
GGCAGTTGACCGAATGTTGACGATCCATAGGGGTTCCGTCGACTCTGGTCCGTGACAATCAGTCTCAGCATCCTCACGGAGTGGTGTGGGTGTGCGCTCGATCGGACGGGTCCGGACGCGGGACACGACACCGGTCGGGCAGGGTCGTAGGCAGTAACCGGCGGTGGCCGAATGTGCCGCCGGTGTGGCAGGGCAGACGAGTAGATTCCGAGTCGGCGACGGAGGGCAGGAGTCGGTGACCTGGGATTCCGGTTTCGGTGGGACGCCCACCGAGGGGTGAAGGGTTAAAACGATGAAGAGCAAGATTGTCGGGATGGGCGTGGGCCTCGCTATGGCCACGCTGGGAATTGTGGCGGTTCCAGTCGGGTTGGCCTACGCCGACACGACCACGGCGCCGTCCACCTGCTACACGGGGTGCTCGGCACCACAGCAAGTGACGCCGCCGGTCACGGAACCGCCCAGCGCTCCGGTGACGACACCGGCCGTGGTCGCTCCGACCCAGGCGCCGACGTCCTCGAGCCTGCCGTTCACGGGGGCCGACATCGAGGGTATGGCTGCCATCGGCGCCGGTGCCCTGGTGCTGGGTGGTGTCCTGGTGCGGCGTAGCCGTCGCCACGGGCACGCCGCCGCCTGATCCCCTCCCGCGAGCGAACGAGACGTCTGCACCGATCATGTCCGTCGGACTCAGCTACCAGTCCTGGGTGAGCACCCGGCCGTCCGACCGTCGAGCTCGAGCCCTGCCGTTGCGGGCCCGGGCCACGGTCGGGTCGGCCATGCTCGCCGTCGCCGCCGCCGACGCCGTCCTGGCGATCGCGGTGGCGGCGGCCCTGGGCGTCACGCTGGGATCGTGGCCGACGTGGGCCGCCCTGGGCGGCACCGTGGTGGCCCTGGCCGCCACCGGCCACTACCAGGCCCGCATCACCATGAGCGTGGGGCGCGAGGCGGGGTCGATCATGGCCTGCGCCCTCGTCCCCTTCCTGGCCCTGGCCCTGGCCCGGGTCCCCGGCACCTCCACCGCGGTGCTGGCCGGCGCCGGCGCCGCCGCCGCCGCCGCCTTCATCGTGGACCGCTGCGTCCTCTACTCGGTGATCCGCCGGCTGCGCTGCCACGGCTGGTTCGCCGAGCGCACCCTGTTCATCGGGGCCGGCACGGTCAGCGCCGACCTCGCCGCCACCGTGCAGGAGCACCCCGAGTACGGCCTCGAGCCCGTGGGCTTCCTGGACGAGGTGGACAGCGAGGGGCTGCCCCTGCCGCTGTTCGGGGGCGTGGGCATGCTGCGCATGGTCCTGTCCGAGGAGCGCATCGACCGGGTCATCGTGGCCTTCGGGCGTACCCGGGAATCCGACATGGTCGACGTCTTCCGGGCGTGCGAGCACGCCTCGGTCGAGATCCACGTCCTGCCCCGCTTCTTCGAACTCGCCACGGCGGTGAGCACCCGCAACGTCGACGACGTGTGGGGCTACCCACTCCTCCGGCTGCGCCGCTCCCTGCTGCGCCGCCACGCCCGCCTGGTGAAGCGCTCTTTCGACGCCACCGTGGCCGCCCTGGCCCTGCTGGCGGTGTCCCCGCTCTACGCCGTGCTGGCGGCGGCGGTGAAGCTCACCAGCCCCGGTCCGGTGCACTTCCGCCAGCAGCGGGTGGGCCAGCGGGGCGTGATCGTCGAGGTCCTCAAGTTCCGCTCCATGCGGGTCAACACCCGCTCCGACGTGGAGTGGAACCCCCGCAACGACTCGGTCACCAAGATCGGCCGGGTGCTGCGCCTCACCGGCCTGGACGAGCTGCCCCAGCTGTGGAACATCCTCAAGGGTGACATGTCCCTGGTGGGACCCCGCCCCGAGCGCCCCTTCTTCGTGGAGCAGTTCAAGGCCGAGGTCCCCCGCTACGACGACCGCCACCGGGTTCCGGTGGGCCTCACCGGCCTGGCCCAGGTGCACGGCCTGCGGGGCGACACCTCCATCGACGAGCGGGCCCGCCTCGACAACCAGTACATCGAGAACTGGTCCCTGTGGCGGGACGTGGTGATCCTCTTCCAGACCTTCTCGGCCGTGGTCCGCAACATGCTCGAGCCCTCGGGCGAGACTGGTCGGGCCGAGGCGTCGGCGGGGCGTGGGACCCTCGTGGACGCCACCGCAGGACCGAAAGAGGCCACCCCCATCGGGTGAACCCGAGGGCCCGCGGCGCCACCGTTCCGGCGGGGCGCGGCGGTGAACTCCATTCGACGTTGGCCGGACCGCTCACGGCTATGACCGCTCACCCGCTTCCCGACCATCCCGACCCCGACGCCGGCCCCGGCGCGCCGGGCGGACCCCGCCCCGCCCCGTCGGCGCTGCGTGTGCTCCTGGTGGACGCCTCGGACCGGGGCGGCATCGCCCGCTACACGGCCTGCCTGCGCCAGGCCCTCCAGGCCGAGCAGGCCGAGCAGGCCGAGCAGGCCGAGCAGGCCGAGGTAGCCGAGGTAGCCGAGGTGGCCCTGGCCGCCCCGGCCGGGGTGGGGGACCCCGACCTCGAGCTGGTGGGCCAGCGCTGGGGCCCGGCCGTGGCCCGCCTGGGCCGGCTCCGCCTCTATGCCCTGCGGGTGGGCGAGCTCGGCCCCACGGCGCGGTCGCTGGTCTCGGCCGTGCGCCGGGCCCGCCCCGACGTGGTCCACGTCCAGACCGAGGTCGTGCCGGGCCTCGACCCCGTGGTGCTGCGGTGGATCGGGCGCCGGGTTCCCGTGGTCCTCACCGTGCACGACCCCGTCCCCCTCGAGGGCGGGGCCAGGGCCGTGGCCGACCAGGCCCGGCGCTGGCGGGCCGCCGACGCCCTGGTCATCCACGGGGAGGAGCCCCGCTGCTTCGTCGAGGCCAGCGCCCCGGGGGTGCCAGTCCACGTGGTGCCGGTGGACCTCCCCCTGGGCCGCCCCGGCCCCACCCGGGCCGAGGCCCGGCGCCAGCTCGGCATCGAGGAGGCGCCCAGCGCCCTCCTCCTGGGGCAGGTCCGCCCCTACAAGGGCATCGGCCTCCTGGCCCGGGCCTGGCCCCAGGTGGTCGAGGCCCTGTCCGGGGCCCGGCTCTACGTGGTGGGGGAGGCCTACGACTCGGCCGACCTCGAGCGCCTCGAGGGCTGCCCGGGGGTGGAGGTCCGGCGGGGGTTCGTGGCCGAGGACGACCTCACCCGGTGGGCCGCCGCCGCCGACGTCCTGGTCCTGCCGTACTCGGTGGGGTCGCACTCCGGGGTCCTGCACCAGGGCCTGGCGGCCGGCACCCCGGTGCTGGCCTCGCCCCCCCTGGCCGAGGAGGTCCACCGCACCGGGGCCGGGGCGGTCGTGCCCCTCGATCCCGACGCCTGGGCCCGGGCCCTGGTGGGGGCCCTGGGTGCGACCCCCCTGGACCCGCCCGTGGCCCCCACCGGCCGGGGCACGGCCCGAGGCACCCTGGACGTGTACCGCCAGGTCCTGGCCCTGCGCGCCCAGCGTGGTGGGAGGTCCGGCCCGGGCGGGCGGAGCGGGCCGTGAGCGTCCCTCGACCTACAGCGGGCCCCCTCGGAGGACGATGGAGAACAGCATGACGCCGCGCTCCCGTCTGACCACGGCCGCCCTGGTGGCGGCGGCCTCCACCGGCCACGTCCTGTACCCGGGGTGGCTGGCCCTGGCCTCGCGCCGACGCCCCCGGCCCACGGTGGTCGACCCCGTGCAGTGGCCGGCGGTGACGGTCCTGGTGGCCGCCTACCGCGAGTCGCAGTGCATCGCCGACAAGGTGCGCGACGCCATGGAGAACGGCTACCCCGGCCCCCTGGAGGTCGTGGTGGTGGCCGAGGGCGACCTGGAGACGGCGGTGCGGGCCGAGGCGGCCGGGGCCACCGTGCTCACCGCCGACGAGCGCCTGGGCAAGGCCCAGGCCATCAACCTCGGCTTCTCCAAGGCCACCACCCCCTTCGTGGTGGTGAGCGACGCCAACAACACCCTGGACCCCGGCGCCATCGCCGCCCTGGTGCGCCACTTCGGCGATCCCCTGGTGGGGGCCGTGGCGGGGGAGAAGGTGGAGGCCGACGGCGGGGGCGAGGACCTCTACTGGCGCTTCGAGTCCTGGCTCAAGCAGCGGGAGTGGCGCCTGGGCACCACCATCGGGCTGGTGGGGGAGCTGGCCGCCGTCCGCACCGACGCCTGGCGGCCCATCCCCGCCGACGTGGCCATCGACGACCTGTGGACGGCGCTGGACCTGTGCGGCCGGGGCTGGCGCATCGCCTACGAGCCCTCGGCCAAGGCCCACGAGCCGCCCCACTACTCCCTGGACCAGCAGTGGGAGCGCCGCACGCGCAACGTGGCCGGCGCCCTCCACGTCTTCCGGAGCCGCCGCAGCCAGCTCGGTCCCACCTCGGGCCTGGTGGCCATCGAGATGTGGGGCCATCGCCTGGCCCGCTACACCGTGGTCCCCCTGGCCCACCTGGCCCTCGTCCTCGGGGCCGTGCGCCGGGTGCGGACCAGCCGGACGGCCAGGCTCTTCCTGGCCGGGCACGCCCTGGCGGCCCTGGCCCTGGCCCACAAGGCCGGCGACGGCGGGACCGGGGCGGCCGGGGGAGACCCCGGCCCCGTCCCGGCGGACCGTCCCCCGGGCCGGCGCGGCGTCCTGGCACTGCTCGGCACCCTGGCCAACGCCCTGGGGCAGGCCGTCTTCCTCGATGCCGTGGCCCTGGGAGGGCTGCTGCGCTACCTGCGGGGCGACCGCTCCACCCGCTGGGAGAAGGTGCGCCGGTGAGGAGCCCCCGGCCGTGACCGACACCGCCGCCCCGCCCCGCCTGCGGGTCCTGGAGGTGAGCTTCTCCCGCCAGGTGTGGGGGGCCGAGCTCGCCACCATGGCCCTGGCCGAGCCCCTGGCCCGGCGCGCCATCGACCTCACCCTGGCCTCCCCCCCCGGAGGGGACCTGGAGGAGCAGTGGCGGGGGCGGGGCCTGCCGTTCGTGCCCCTCGACTTCCCCGAGCGGGGGGGCATCCGCGGGGCGGGGTCCGAGGGCCGCCCCGGCCCGGCCCGGCTGGCCGAGGAGGTGCGCACCACGGCCCGCTCGGTGCGCATGATCGCCGCCGCGGCACGCCCCTTCGACCTCGTGCACTGCAACAGCCTGTGGGCCCACCTCGACTGCGCCCTGGCCGGCCGCCTGGCCCGGCGCCCCGTGGTCCTCGAGCTCTACGACCTGGTGCGGCCCGGCCTGGGCCGCCACCTCCTGAGCGCCGCCGCCGGGCTCTCCACCACGGCCGTCGCCATCAGCCAGGCCGTGGCCGACATCATCGGGCCCCTGGGCGCCCGCCACGTGCGCATCGTGCCCCTGTCGGTGGACCTGGACCGCTTCGGCCCGGGCCCGGCCTCGCCCGAGCTCCGGGCCCGCCTCACCTCCGCCCCCGACGCCCCCCTGGTGGGCATCGTGGGCCGCATCGACCCCGAGAAGGGCGTCGACGTCCTGGTGCGGGCCATGGCCCTGCTCCGGGGGCCGGCCGCCGACGCCCACCTGGCCGTGGTGGGCAGCGGGGCCCTGGCCCCGGCCGGCTACCCCGAGGGGGTCCAGGCCGAGGCCGAGCGCCTGCTGGGCGACCGGGTGCGCTTCGTGGGGCGCACCACCGACGTGCCCGGGACCCTGCGCGCCCTGGACGTGCTGGTGAACGCCTCGGTGGCCGAGCCCTTCGGCCTGAGCGTGCTCGAGGCCCAGGCCTCGGGGGTGGCCGTGATCGGGACGCGGGCCGGGGGCATCCCCGACTTCGTCCACGACGACGACAACGGCCTGCTGGTGGAGCGCCGCCCCGAGTCCCTGGCCGCCGCCCTCGACCGCCTCCTCACCGATCCCGCCACCCGGGCCCGCCTGGCCCGGCGCGGGGCCGAGACGGCCCAGGGGCGCGGCATCGAGGCGCGGGCCGAGGTCGTGGCCGACCTCTACCGCTCGGTCGCCTCCCCGGGGCGCCGGGTGGGCCACGCCGTGGACGGGGCCAGGGAGTCGGTGGCGTGAGGGCGCTCATGGTGACCAAGTTCGTGCCCCTCCCCGACAACGACGGGGGCAAGCAGCGCGCCCTGGCCGTGGCCCGGCGCCTGGCGCAGGAGGCCGAGCTCGTGCTGTGCGCCTACGACGACGGCGACGCCGACCTGGCCGGGATGCGCCGCCTGGGCGTCGACGTGCGCAGCGTGCCCTGGCACCCCACCCCCCTGCGGGCCGGACGCGGCGCCCTGCGCACCGCCAGCCTCTCGGCCGGACGCTTCTGGTCGCCCGAGCTCCACCGCGAGGTGGCGCGGGCGGCGGGGGAGGGAGCGGTCGACGTGCTGCAGGTGGAGTACCTCCAGATGGTCCCCGTGGCGGGCGCCGTGGCGGCGGGCCGGCGCGTGCTCGACCTGCACAACGTGGAGTCGGCGCTGGTGCGCAGCTACGCCCGGGCCGGGCGGGGGCCCGCCGCCCTGGCGGCCCGGGCCGAGGCCGTGGCCCTGGGGGCCATGGAGCGCCGGGTCGTGCCCAGCTTCGACACGGTGGTGGTGGTGAGCGAGAAGGAGCGCCACCGCCTGCCGGCCGGGGCCCGCCACGTGGTGGTGTGCCCCAACGGACGCGACCCCGATCCGGAGGGCCCGCCCGAGCCGGCCGGGAGCCCCACGGCCGCCTTCGTGGCCACCATGGGGTGGGCCCCCAACGTGGACGCCGCCGTGTGGTTCGGCCAGGAGGTGTGGCCCGGCGTGGTGCGGCGCCTGCCCGAGGCCCGGCTGCTCCTGGTGGGGCGGGAGCCGGCCCCGGCCGTGGCCGCCCTCGCCTCCGCCTCGGTCGAGGTTTCCGGTACCGTTGCCGAGGTTCGCCCCTATCTGGCCCGGACCCGCGTGGCGGTGGCCCCGCTGCGAGCGGGAGGAGGGACCCGCCTGAAGATCCTGGAGGCTCTCGACGCCGGGCGTCCCGTCGTGGCCACCTCCATCGCCGTCGACGGCCTCGAGGACCTCATCGGCGAGGGGGTCGTGGTGGCCGACGACGCCGGGGCCATGGTCGAGGCGCTGACCGGGCTCCTGGCCGACCCCGACCGGGCCGCCGCCCTGGGTCGGGCCGGGCACGAGGCCGTGGCGGCCCGCCACAGCTGGGACGCCGCCCTGGCCCCGCTGCTCCAGGCGGTGGGGACGTGAGCAAGCTCCTGCTCCTGGGCGGGGGGGCCGTGGCCGCCGGCATGCTGGTGTACCTCTTCGTGCGCTGGGAGCGGGCCGGGCGCGAGCACTGGGTCGTCTACCTCCTCTACGGCATCCTCGTCACCGAGTCGGCGCTCTACTCCAACCAGACCGGCATCCCCCGCAGCATCTGGCACCCCGGCTCGGGGTCGCTGCAGTTCCGCCTGCCCGAGGTGGTCATCACCACCGCCCTGGTGGCCCGTCTCCTGGTGAAGGGCCGGCCCACCCGCATCGGGCTGCCCGGGGTGCTGTGGCTGGCGGTGGCGGGATGGTGGGCGGCCGAGGCCGTCGAGGGCGTGCTGCGCCACACCGACACCACCCAGATGACGTACGAGGCCAAGGCCATCGTCTACGTCATGGGCGCCTACGCCCTGGCCGCCGGCATCCCCATCCGGCGCTTCCTCGAGGGCCGGGGCCTCCAGCGCCTGGTGCGGTGGTCGGGGCTGGCCGCCGCCGCCCTCATCGTGACCGACTTCGCCAAGATCAACCTCAACGTCAACGTCCCCATCGTGGCCCCCCAGGACAGCGTGGGGGTGATGGGCACCGACGCCGCCACCATCTTCGTGGTCATCGGGATGGTGGGGCTCCTGGTGGAGCTGGCCAAGGAGCACCGCGACGCACGCACCATGGTGTGCCTGGTGCCGCTCCTGTTCAGCCCCTTCTTCGCCTTCCAGCGCGCCGTGCTCCTGAGCCTCGGGGCCATGGTGGCCCTGGTGGTGGTGGTGGCCCTCGGGTCCACGGCCCGGGCCCGCCTGCGGGTGCGGGCGGGCGAGGTGGCGGTGGTGGCCCTGGCCGTGGTGGGCGTGGTCCTGGCCGTCTCGGTGGTCCCGGCCCTCACCTCCCAGAACGGGGCCGACAACCCCCTGGCCTCCACGGTGTCGAAGACGGTGGGCAACACCTTCGACAACGAGGCCAAGGCCGAGTCGGCCCAGAGCCGCATCACGAAGTGGAGCATCGCCTGGCACGACGCCGCCCAGAGCCCCATCCTGGGGCAGGGGCTCGGCTTCGAGTACACCTACTACGCGGCGGGCAACGGCTTCGTCACCACCGACCTGACCGAGAACATCTTCCTCGACCTGTGGCTGCGCACCGGGATCATCGGGGTCCTCCTGTTCCTGGCCGCCCTGGTGGTGTCGCTGGCCAACGGCTTCGCCATCTGGCGCCTGCACCCCGACCGCACCGTGGCCGTCCTGGCCCTGGCCCTCCTGGCCGCCGTGGTGGGCCTCATCGCCGCCGGCCAGGTGGAGTCCGTCTTCGAGAACTACCGGCTCGCCACCGTGCTGGGGCTGTCGCTCGGCATGCTCCGCGCCGCGGTGACGTCGGCCGGAGGCAGCACCAGCGTCATGCGCAGCTATCACCAACTTCGCCAATACGAGGTGGTCTGACCATGGAAATCCGCCAACTCATCCGCGACATCCGGCGCAACGCCGTGGTGGCCGTCGCCGCCTTCGTGCTGTGCGTGGTCGTCGGCGCCGCCGCCGCCTACCTGCCCGCCAAGAAGTACACGGCGGACACCCTGGTGGCGGTGTCGCCCGTCAACACCCAGAGCGGTGAGGGCCCCCAGACGATCCCCATCATCACGCCACAGCTCCCGCCCGAGGTGACGAGCCAGGCCAACTACGACGCCGTGCGGCTGGCCGTGCCCGAGCCCTACCGGGCCGAGGGGGCCTCGCTGTCGGCCACCGCCGACGAGGGCAGCTTCATCGTCACCATCAGCGCCACCAGCGCCGACGCCGTGGCGGCCTCCAAGTACGCCAACGCCGCCGCCGCCCGCCTCATCCGGACCCAGCCCGACCCCGGGACCACCGGCTACCAGCTCAAGCAGATCGTGGCGGCCGTGCCGCCCAGCAAGCCGGCCAACCCCCGCCTGCCGGTGGTGCTCGGCTCGGCCGCCTTCGGGGTCATCCTGGGCATCTTCGCCGCCATGTGGGCGGCCGGCATCCGGCGCCGCCTCAGCCGGGTGCAGGAGGTGAAGGAGCGCATCGGCGCCCCCGTGCTGGGGGAGATCCCCCGCACCGGCATGCCCGGGCCCCGTCCGGCCGAGCTGTTCGTGAAGCACAGCGAGCCGCTGGCCATGGAGGCCTTCCAGGAGCTGCGCTCCAACCTCCTCATCAGCCTGCCCGCCGGGGCCTCGGCGGCCATCGCCGTGACCTCGTGCGACCCGGGCGAGGGCAAGACCTCGGTGGCCACCAACATCGCCTGGGCCCTGGCGGCCCAGGACCGCCACGTCACCGCCATCGACTGCGACCTGCGCAAGCCGGCCCTGCACACCCAGATGGGGGTGCCCTTCGGTCCCGGCGTGACCAGCCGGCGCACCGAGGACGCCCTGGCCCACGCCTCGCGCACCACCAACCCCCACCTCGACGTGATCCCGGCCGGCATCATCGACCGCCACCCCTCCGACATCGTCTCGGCCCACCTGCCCCTCCTCATCGAGGAGCTGCGGGCCCGCAACGAGACCACGGTCATCGACTGCCCCCCGCTCGTGGGGGTGGCCGAGACGGTCCTCATCGCCGCCATGGTGGACCTGGTGATCGTGGTGGTCGACGCCCGGCGCTTCAACCCCGAGCGCCTCCAACAGTGCCTGCTGCGGCTGGAGGGGGCCAACTCCAACGTGTCCATCGTCCTCAACCGGGTGCGCTTCAATCGCAAGCGCCGCGACGGCGCCTACGGCTACGGCCACTTCCGCCGCACCGACCCCCCGCCCGCCGCCCCCGGGGGCGGCGGAGGCCCGGTGCGCCCCCGCACCCCGCGTTCGCCGTCGGACCGCAGCGGCCCCCGGGTCCTGCGGCCCCCGGCCGACGACGTGGACACGGCCACCGGCACGGCCACCTCGGCCATGACGGCCATGCCGGACGAGCCCGAGCGCTCCGGGTACTGGCGGCACTGAGCACGGCTCCGGCCCGCCCGCCGGCGGGTCGGCGACACGGGGCCATACTGCCCCCATGCCCGAGCGCTACACCCACGGCCACCACGCCAGCGTGCTGCGCAGCCACACGTGGCGCACGGCCGAGAACTCCGCCGCCTACCTCCTGCCCCGCCTCCGCCCCGGCCTGGCCCTCCTCGACGTGGGGTGCGGCCCCGGGACCATCACGCGCCACCTGGCCCGGCGGGTGGCCCCCGGGCCGGTGGTGGGGATCGACGCCGCTCCCGAGGTGATCGAGCGGGCCGCCGCCGACGCCGCCGCCCACGCCGACGACGCCCACGCCGCCGCCGACGCCGAGGCCGCAGCGGCCGGGCCGGTCGACTTCCGGGTGGCCGACGTCTACGCCCTGCCCTTCGCCGACGAGGCCTTCGACGTGGTGCACGCCCACCAGGTCCTCCAGCACCTGGCCCGCCCCGTGGCGGCCCTGGGCGAGATGGGCCGGGTGCTGCGCCCGGGGGGGACGCTGGCCGTGCGCGACGCCGACTACGGCGCCTTCGTGTGGGCCCCGCCCGATCCCGCCCTGGACCGCTGGCTCGAGCTCTACCACGAGGTGACGGCGGCCAACGGCGGGGAGGCCGACGCCGGGCGCCACCTCCCGGGCTGGGTGCGGGCGGCCGGCTTCGCCGAGGTGGTGGTGAGCGGCTCGGCCTGGACCTTCGCCGACCCCGCCAGCCGGGCGTGGTGGGGCGGGCTGTGGGCCGAGCGGGTGCAGCACTCCGCCTTCGCCCGCCAGGCCGTGGACGGGGGCCTGAGCGACCGGGCCGAGCTGGCCGAGCTCGGTGCCGCCTTCTCCCGCTGGGCCGGGGACCCCGACGCCGTCTTCGTGGTCCCCCACGTGGAGGTCCTGGCCCGGGTGCGCTGACGCGGCCGCCACGGGGCCGGGGCGGCGGCTCAGTGCCCGGGGTCGCTCCCGTTGCGCCCGGCCGGGGGGCGGGCCCGCCAGAAGGCGGGGATGTCGCGGGGCCGGCAGGGCTTGGCCAGGAGGTAGCCCTGGTAGAGGTCGCAGCCGAGCTGGCGGGCCACGTGGCGCTGCTGGCGGTTCTCCACCCCCTCGGCCA
>DATJOV010000438.1:0-12290 GCA_035506735.1 Acidimicrobiales bacterium
CAGTACAACGCCCTGTTCACCATGCACGGCAGCCTGATGCTCTACCTGTTCGCCGGGCCCTTCGCCTTCGGGGGCCTGGCCAACTACATCCTCCCCCTCCAGGTGGGGGCCCCGGACATGGCCTTCCCCCGCCTGAATGCCCTCTCCTACTGGCTGTACCTGAGCGGGTCCATCACCATGCTGCTCGGCTTCCTGGTGTCGGGGGGGGCCGCCGCCTACGGCTGGGTGGCCTACGCCCCCCTGTCGTCGGTGCAGTTCTCACCCGGCTCGGCCCCCGACCTGTGGATCCTGGGCATCGCCCTGACCGGGTTCTCGGCCATCTTCACCGGCGTCAACCTGGTGACGACCACCTTCTACCTGCGGGCGCCGGGCATGACCATGTTCCGGCTCCCCATCTTCACCTGGAACATGCTGGTGACGGCGATCCTCATCCTCATCGCCTTCCCCATCCTCACGGCGGCCATGGTCCTGCTCTTCGCCGACCGCCACTTCGGCACCCACTTCTACACGGTGCAGGGCGGGGGGTCGCCCGTCCTCTATCAGAACCTCTTCTGGTTCTTCGGGCATCCGGAGGTCTACATCCTGGCCTTGCCCTACTTCGGCATCGTGACCGACGTCATCCCCGTGTTCAGCCGCAAGCCCCTGTTCGGCTACAAGGGGATGGTCTTCGCCACCATGTCCATCGCGGCGCTGTCGACCGGGGTGTGGGCCCACCACATGTTCACCACCGGCGTGGTCCTCCTCCCCTTCTTCTCGCTCCTGTCGCTGCTCATCGCCGTGCCCACCGGCATCAAGTTCTTCAACTGGATCGGCACCATGTGGCGGGGCCAGCTCATCTTCTCCACCCCCATGCTCTTCTGCATCGGGTTCCTGCTGGCCTTCCTCATGGGGGGCCTGACCGGCGTCATGCTGGCCTCGCCGCCCATCGACTTCGCCACCCACGACACCTACTTCGTGGTGGCCCACTTCCACCAGGTGCTGTTCGGGACGGCCGTGTACGCCGGGTTCGCCGGCCTCTACTACTGGTATCCGAAGTTCACGGGCAGGATGTACCGCGAATCGCTCGGCAAGTGGCACTTCTGGCTCATGACCATCGGCTTCTGGGTCACCTTCCTGCCCCAGTACGTCCTGGGGCTGTGGGGCATGCCCCGGCGGGTCGCCTCCTACCCCGCCGACCTGGGCTGGCAGGCCCTCAACGTGGTGTCGACCATCGGCGCCTACGTGATCGGCGTCTCCTTCGTCTTCCTCCTCGTCAACCTGTGGGTGTCGTGGCGCAGGCCCGTGCCGGCCGGGGACAACCCCTTCGACGCCCACACCCTGGAGTGGTTCGCCACCTCGCCCCCCGTGCACCACAACTTCGAACGCCTCCCCCCGATCCGCTCCGAGCGTCCCGTGTGGGACTTCCACCACCCCGATGCCCGCACCGTGGCCCACGGTCGCAACTCGAACGGACACCGCCCCCTCGTCGACGCCGGGGTGGGGTCCGCCTCGGGCGACGGCGACGGCACGGCGTAAGGAGACAGCATGAAGGTCGAAGCCCTCTTCCTCCTGGGGGTCGCCGCGTTCTTCGGCGTCGTCGGCGTCATCTACTGGTTCTGGCAGTACGACGCCACCACCTCGGGGGGCACGGTCATGCTCGTCGGCACGACCCTGCTCGGCTTCGTCCCCGGGAGCTACTACCTGTGGTGGTCGCGGCGCATGAAGCCCCGCCCCGAGGACCGCACCGACGCCACCATCGAGGAGGGCTCGGGCGTGATCGGGTCCTTCCCGAGCTCGAGCGTGTGGCCCTTCGTCCTGGGCATGGGCCTGTTCCTCATGGTGCTCTCGATCGTCTTCGGGCTGTGGCTCATCGCCCCCGGCATCGCCCTCGTCCTGTCGGCGCTCATCGGCGTCACGGCCGAGAGCCGGCGGGGCGGCACCGTCTGAGGGGACGCGGGCCCGGCACCGCCGGGGCGGGCGGGGCCCACCCGGTTGCGAGCGGGGCGCGCACGCGCCGCAGAGCCCGAGTCGGCTCGGCACCGGGTCGCAGCCCCCGGTGCCGAGCACGGATGATGCACTCGGGCACTGTCGTCCGGAACTGTGCCCCCCTAGCGGACAAGCCCCCCCTTCGGACGACACCCTCATGGTGCGCCCCCCGCATCAACCGCCCTCCACCACGCCCTCAACATTGCGCCAACTGGGACCGGCCCACGCCGGTGGGCCCGGCCCCCCGCCGGAGTCCCTACCATGACGCTGCGGACCACGGGACGGACGGAGGGGGATGGCGCTCAGCGACACCGACAGGCTCGAGTCCTTCAGCGACGGGGTCATGGCCGTGGTCATCACCATCATGGCCTTCGAGATCAAGGCGCCGGGCGCCCCCTCGTGGTCGGCCCTGCACCACACCCTGCCCGACCTCCTCGTCTACGTCCTGTCCTTCACCGTCATCGGGATCTACTGGAACAACCACCACCACCTGCTGCGGGCCACCGGGCGGATGGGCGGGGCGGTGATGTGGGCCAACCTCCACCTGCTCTTCTGGCTGTCGCTCCTCCCCTTCGTGACCTCGTGGGTGGCCCACTTCCCCCTCCACACCGTCCCCGCCGCCTGCTACGGCGTCCTCGGGCTGGGCGCCGCCCTGGCCTACTGGGTGCTGGTGCGGACCATCCTGCGGGCCAACGGGGCCGACTCCGTGGTGGCCCGGGCCATCGGCACCGACCGCAAGGGGAGGGCCTCGCTCGCCCTCTACGCCCTCGGGGTCGGCCTGAGCGTCCTCACCCCCGTGGCCGCCTACGCCTGCTACGTGGCGGTGGCCGTGCTGTGGTTCGTCCCCGACCGGCGCCTCCTGCGCCCCCCCGCCCCGGGGGTGGCGTCGCCCGGGAGCTGAGCGGGACCGGGCCCCGGCGCGGCCCGGTCGGGTCCTCAGGACCCCAGGGTGCGCATGATCCACTCGCTCATGGTGGTGCTGCGCATCGTGCGCAGGTCCATGAGCCGGGTCACGTGGTCGAGCATGGTGGCCACGTTGCGCTCCATGACGGCGCGGTCCTGACCGGCGCAGTAGAAGCGCATGGGGTCGGTGACGTCCTCGGGGCTGGGCCAGGCCTCCTCCACGATCCCCCGCCAGGGCGGGGCGCCGGGGTCGAGGGCCCGCACCACGAGGTTGCGCACGTAGCGGCAGCGGGGCTGGAGGGCCTCGGACATGGGCGATTGGCGCCCGTGCCAGAAGGCCAGCCACTCCTCGAAGTCGGTCCCGGGGAGCTGCTCGAAGGTGGCCACGGTGAGGATCCCGGGCGAGCGGGTGCCGTCGGGCCAGGTCCGGGGCGGCCCCCACGGGCTGTCGCCGTAGTCGCTGTAGAGCGACTCCAGCACCTGGTAGCCGTGGAGGTCGACGGCCACCTCCCCCAGGATGCGCTCGAGCGGGGCCCGCCGGTCGTAGCAGTCGACCCACAGCGAGACCAGGGCCTCGGGGGTGTGCTCCCCCTCGGGGGCGGGCAGGGGGGCGGCCACCTCGGCCCCGTCGTCGTCGAGGTCCAGGGTGAGGCCGTGCACCGCCTCGGCCAGCAGGCGCGGTGCCACCTCCTCGACCATGAGGGACCGCACCTCGGGGCGCGTGGTCCCCGGGGCCAGCCACACCAGGTACTGGAGCTTCTCCACCGGCCGGCGGCGGCCGCCGCTCAGGGCCGGGCCGGGGCGGGGGGCTGCGACACCGTCACGGCGGCGCGCTCGCGCACCTCCCGCAGGCGCCGCAGGGCGGCGTCGGCGGCCTCGGGGGCGGGACGGGGGAGGCGCATGCCGGTGTAGAGGACGCGCCGCTCCCGCTCCACCGGGGGCTGGGCCATGTGCAGGGTGCAGCTGAGGTGCACCGTCACGTCGCCGGTGCGGGTGGGGAGGTCCACCACGGGGAGCGGGTCGTGGCGCTTGCGCAGGGCCGGCCACACCAGCACCCGGTTGCTCCCCGCCACCACCCGGAGCTGGCCCGAGGTGGCATCGGCCCCGGTCACCGAGATGCCCATGGTGAGCGAGCAGCACTCGTAGCTGTGGCGCCCGAGCGAGCAGTCCTTGTGCCAGGGCACGTCGGAGATCCCCTCCACCACCCCGATGGGCTTGACCAGGGCCTCGATGGCGTTGCCCTCCATGCCCCCCCACTGGTGCCCGTCGCCGGTGAGGGCCCCCAGGCGGGCCAGGCGGGCGTCGCCGGGGAAGGACGCCACGGTGGCGGAGTGGGCGTCGAAGCCCTGCATGCGCACCAGGCGCTGCGTCCCGTCGTCGGTGCGGGCCCACCACGAGCGGCCGTCACCGGGGTGGTAGGTGGGGGCGGCCCGGTCCATGTCGGCCGCCACGTCGGCCATCTCGTCGGGGCCGAAGACCCCGGTGACGTGGAGGAACCCGGTCTGCTCCAGGAAGCGGGCCATGGCCCCGGGGTCGTCGTCGGGGGCGAAGCTCCGGCCCAGGTCGAGAGGGGAGCCGTCCTGGTCGGTGAAGGTGGGGGACCCCCCCGTGTGGGGCACCACCCCGTCCAGGGCGCCCCGCACCACCAGCCACCAGTCGAGGAGGCGCTCGAGGCGGCCCTCGAGGGCCAGCCGGCCGCTCGAGAACCACCCCATGGGGGTCACCTGGTCGTGCTCGAGGTCGGTCGCCTGCTCGGGCTCGAGCGCCAGGCGCAGGGCACCCTCCCCCCCGGGGCCCGCCGTCACGGCCACCCGCCCCCCCTCGAGGGCCAGGGTCCAGCGCTCCCCCGCCACCGCCACCTCGAGCGGGGCCAGGTCGAGCACGGCGGCGGCGGCGGCCAGGGCCGCCCCCCCGGCGTCGAGCGCGGCGGGGAGGCGCCGGCCGAAGAACCCGGCGGGGTCGTCGGCCACCGGGGACCCGTCCACCCGGGTGCGGACGTCGACGCTCATGGGTCCTCCTCCCCGTGCCGGCGCCCCCGGGGTCGAGGGCGGCCCGAAGTTACCCCGCCCCCGCCCTCAGCGCCCGGTGCGGGGGGTCACCCCGGGGCGTGACCGGACGGACCACACGAAGCGGATCCCCGACCAGTCCTCCCCCACCGCCGCCACCTTGACGTCGACCAGGCCGGCGTCGAGGCCGCACGCCCGCACCACCTGGTCGGTGAGATCGCTGTCGTGACCCGCCGCCCGCCGGGGCCAGGTGACCCACAGGGCGTCGGCCGGGCCGAGGACCGCCACGGCCGCCGCCACCGCGGCGGGGAGCCGGGCCGCCTCCCGCACGAAGGCCACCACCACGTCGGCCCCCTCCCCGAGGGAGCGCCGCAGGCGGGCCCCGTCGGGGAGGGCGGGGACCGTCCACCCCCGGGGCGCCCCCACCAGGGCCACCACGTGCCCGGGCTTGATACCGAGCTTGGCCGCCAGGGGGGTCCCGGCGTAGCCCCCGGGGCCGGGCGGGGTCACGTCAGGGGACCGGGGGCGGGTCCCACGAGCGCCGCCGCATGGCCTGGCCCGTGCTCCCCTCCCAGAACCCCTCGGAGCGGTACAGGGGGGCGCCCCCGGCCGAGGCGTGGAGCTCGACGGTGTCCACGCCGTGGGCCTCGTACCACGCCAGGAGGGCGCGCAGGACGGCCCGGCCCAGCCCCCGGCGACGGTGGGCGGGCTCGGTCGACATCCACTGGACGTAGCCCACCCGGGGGTCCTCCTGGGAGGGGTGGGGGAGGCGGTCGACGATGCTCCCCGCCCCGCACGCCACCAGGCGCCCCGAGCCCCCGCCGTCCTCGGCCACCACCACGGTCAGGTCGCCCCCCAGCCGGGCCAGGACCGAGCGGCGGGCCGCCGCCCGCCACCGCTCCCAGCGCTCGGCCGGGAGCTCGATGCCGAGGGAGCGGTACATGAGCTCGGCCAGCCGGACGATCTCCTCCACGTCGTCGGCGTGGGCGGGGCGCACGGCATGGGCCGGGCCCTCGCCGCCCGGATCGGCCACGGCTCCGGGGCGGGATCAGCGCCGGCGGGGGATACGGCGGATGCCGGGCGTGCCCGCCCCCACCGTCTCGGGCTCACCGTCGAGCTCGATGCGCACCGGCACCGGTGTGGGCTCGAGGTCGGCCCGGCCGTCCCCGGGGCGGGGATCGGTGGGGATGCTCTCGTACTCGCCCGTGGCGCTGCGGACGATGATGACGGCCCGCTTGCGCCGCCCGACCCCCGGGGTCCCGGTCATCTCCAGGCACAGGTAGTAGGTGAAGACGCCGGTGGCGATGGGCACGACGAGGACGGCGAAGCGGAAGAACCACAGCACCTCGTTGAGCGAGATCCGGAAGAAGTTGGCCAGCACGTCGGTGGAGCTGGCCGCGAACAGGGTGAAGAAGAAGGCCAGGGCGGCGGCGCCGACGGCGGTGCGCTTGGGCCTGTCCCGGGGGCGGTCCAGGAGGTGGTGATGGGCGCTGTCCCTGGTCACCTTGGCCTCGATGAAGGGCCAGGCGTAGAAGAGGGTGAAGCACAGCCCCGGGAACAGCACGGCCGGGATGAAGATGACGAAGGGGATGGTGTGGCCCAACCCCGTGAACTCGATGGGGGGCATGATCCGCAGGGCCCCGTCGAGCCAGCCCATGTACCAGTCCGGCTGCACGGCGTAGGAGATCTTGTACGGCTCGTACTGGCCGAACTGCCAGATGGGGTTGATCTGGGCCAGGCCGCCGAGCCCCCACAGGACCCCGGCGATCATGAACAGGAAGCCGGTGGTCTTGGCGATGAAGGTGGGGTACATGGGCGAGCCCACCACGTTCTTCTCGGTGCGCCCGTGGCCGGGGAACTGGGTGTGCTTCTGGTGCACCAGGAGCCCGAGGTGGGCGGAGATGAGGCCCAGGATGACGAGGGGCAGCACGAGCACGTGGATGATGAACAGGCGCGGCAGGATGTCGCCGTTGCCCGGGAAGTTGCCGCCGAAGAGGAACGTGGCCAGGTACGACCCCACCACCGGGATCGAGAGCACGATGGAGAACATGATGCGCAGGCCCGTCCCCGAGACGAGGTCGTCGGGCAGCGAGTAGCCGATGAAGCCGTTGGCCAGGGCCAGGGTGAGCAGCGTCACCCCGATCATCCAGTTGAGCTCGCGGGGCTTGCGGAAGGCGCCGGTGAAGAAGATGCGGCACATGTGCACGGCGATGGACCCCACGAAGACGTCGGCGGCCCAGTGGTGCATCTGGCGGATGACGAGCCCGCTGCGCACGGCGAAGGAGATGTTGACCGTCGACAGGTAGGCCTGCGACCCCTTGGTGCCGCGCAGGGGGGCGTAGACGCCGTGGTAGATGGTCTCGGCCGCCGAGGGGACGTAGTACAGGCTCAGGAAGATGCCCGTGGCCACGAGGACCACGAAGGAGTAGAGGGCGATCTCGCCCAGGAGGAAGGACCAGTGGTCGGGGAAGATCTTGTCGAGCAGGACCCGGCCGCCCTTGGCCACCCCCAGGCGGTCGTCGAGCCAGCGGACGCCGGAGGTCACCGGGTCCTGCTTGGGGCGGGCCCCGTCGGCGTCGGGGGCGCCGCGCCGGGACCGTCCGCGTGCGAGAGAGAAGGCCATCAGCGCTCCCAGAACCCGGGCCCGACGGGCTGATCGTAGGGGCCCTGGGCCCGGAGGAACCCGCCGCCGTCGATGTGCAGGGCCAGCTGGGGCAGGGGGCGGGGGGCGGGCCCGAAGATGGGGTTGGCCCCGGTGCGCACGTGGAACAGCGACTGGTGACAGGGGCACAGGAGGTTCTGGAGCTCCTCCTCGTACAGCCCCACCGGGCACCCGGCGTGGGTGCAGAGCTTGGAGAAGGCCAGGTACCCGGCCGGGCCCCAGCCCTCGCGCCCGGGCATGGTGGTGATGGGCACGGTGTCCACCCGGATGAGCATGGTCTGGTCGACCGCCGCCCCCACGAAGCCCTCGGGGAACACGGTGATGGCCCCGCCCACCTCGATGTCGGACCGGTGCATGCGCCGCCCCGTGGAGTCGACCAGGTAGGCGCCCTTGCTCCAGTTGGTGGTGGCCAGGGACTTCTGGGGCTGGGGCCCGAGCGAGCGCAGGAGGGGGAAGGCGAGCACGATCCCCATGACCCCGGCACCCGCCCCCAGCAGGGTGCCCAGGAACCCCCGCCGGCGGAACACCATCTTGCCCCGGTCGCCGATGGCGGCCGCCATGGCCTCGACCTCGACCTCGGTCGACCCCAGGTGGTGGCGCTCCTCCTCGAAGGGGCCCTGGGGGAGCAGGTACTTGCCCCAGGCCGAGAGGCCGAAGCCGAAGCAGAACAGCCCCAGCCCCATGAAGACGCCTTCCCACTGGGTCTGGCCCCCCACCCAGTACAGCCCCCCGTAGGCGGCGAAGCCGGCCAGGCCGGCCAGGAGGAACAAGCCCACCACGGCCTCGGCCCGCCGGGGGTCCTTGGCGTAGGGCTGGAGATGGGGGTCGTCGAAGGAGGTGACGGGGAGGGCGGCGCGCTCGGTGGTGGCGGTCGTGCCCCCGGGGGTGTCGGTGTGCTCGCTCAATGCCGGTCCCCCAGCCAGAAGGCCACCAGCATGAGGCCGCCCACGCCGAAGAGGAGGCCGACGAAGCCCTCGGCCACGGGGCCGATCCCGCCCAGGCCGAGCCCGCCCTGGTTGGTGGGGTGCTGGATGGGCCCCGTGACGTAGGCCACGATGTCGGCCACCTCCTGGTTGGTCAGGTTCCCCGGTCCGAAGTGGGGCATCTGGGTGGGACCGGTGCGGATGGCCTCCACCACCTGCCGGGGGAGGGCCCGGTGCAGCGAGGGGGCGTAGAAGCCGTTGGAGAGGGCGTCACCGGCCCCGGTGATGGTGTGGCACCCGGCGCAGTTGAGGACGAAGAGCGAATTGCCCTCGGCCACGTCGGCCTTGTGCAGGTCGACCGAGGGGATCCCGTCGGGGTAGTCGGGGGCGGTGGGGGCGAGCGAGCTCACGAAGGCCACGATCTGGAGGGTCTGGGTGCGGCTGAAGCGGGCCGGCTTGCGCTCGGGCTGGGCCGTGGCCACGGCCAGGGGCATCCGCCCCGTCGACACCCAGAAGTCCACCGTGGCGGGCCCGAGGCCCTGGAGGTTGGGGGCCCGGCTCGTGCCCGAGGCGTCGGCGCCGTGGCACGAGGAGCAGTTCTGCTCGAACAGCACGTGCCCGGGGGCGATGGAGGACGCCGGGGGCATGTGGTACGTGACGGGGCTCGAGGTCTTCTTGGTGGCCGCCGCCATCGCCCCGTGGGCGGGCGGCGTGGCCGCCCCCGAGGCGGTGGCCCCGGAGGTGAGCAGGCCGACCACGGCCACGCCCGCCACCAGCACTCCCGGGAGGAGGTACCGCGTGCGGAGCGTGGCGCGCATCGGTGTGGGTGATCCCCGGCCGCTCATCCCGACTTGAGGAGGAAGAGGCAGCTGAAGATGCCGAGCCACATGAAGTCGACGAAGTGCCAGTAGTACCCCACGGCCTGGAAGACGTTGGTCTCGCCCGGATCGCCCTTGCGCCCCCCCAGGCGTCCCAGGAGGAAGATCATGGCCACCAACCCCAGGGCCACGTGCAGGCCGTGGATGCCGGTCATGACGAAGAACAGGGACCAGTAGGCGTTGAGGGCCGGGCCGTGGTGCGACCCGGCGAAGTCGTGCCACTCGTACAGGGTGTTGCCGAGGAAGGCGGCCCCCATGAGGAAGCTGACGACGATCCAGGCCACGGCCCGACGGCGCTCCCCCCGCTCCTGGGCCCACACCCCGAGCTGGAAGGTGGGGCTGGAGAGGAGGAGGACGGCGCTGAAGATCCCGGCCTGGACGTAGTCGAGCTTGGCCCCGTCCAGGGGCGGCCAGTGGTGCTGCTGGGCGCGGATGGTGAAGTAGGCGGCGAAGAGGCCGCTGAAGAACATCAGCTCGGAGCCGAGCCAGATCATGACGCCCACCGCCAGCAGCGGGGGCCGGTCGGGGATGTGGCGAGGAGCGCGCGCCGGGCGGTCCACCGACAAGGCCTGCGTCACGGGGTCTTTCCTAGCGGACGGCGGTCCCCGCGCGCCAACACCGTCGCCCCGCCCCGGGCCCGTCCCCGCCCACGGCCGGCGTCGTGGACGGCCGGGCCTCGGCGACGGCGCCACGGCCCGGCGCGCCGGCCGGGGGGATCAGCCCGCCAGCGGGGCCGGGAGACCGGCGCTGTGGACCACCCACAGCCGCCGGGTGGGCCGGGTGAGGGCCACGTACAGGGCGCGCAGGCCCTGGGGCGACTCCTGGGCGATGCGGGCCGGCTCCACCACCACCACGGCGTCGAACTCGAGCCCGTTGGCCAGGTCCACCGGGAGCAGGCTCACGGGCGCCCCGAGCCCGTCGCGGCGGGGGTCGGTGGCCTCCACCCCGGCGGCGTCGAGGGCGAGGGCCACCTCGCCCACGAGCGAGGCCGGGGCCAGCACCCCCACCGTCCCCGGCGTCACCTCGGGGGCGGCCTCGGCCACCACGGCGGCCACGGACCGGGCCAGCTCGGAGGGGGCCACGGCGCGCAGGCGGGGGGCCACCCCGGTGCGGCGCACGGGGGTGGGGGGGCGCAGGCCGGGGGCGGTCACGGCCAGGAGCCGCCCGGCCACCTCGATGACCTCGGCCGGGGTGCGGTAGCTCACGGTCAGCTCCACCATCCGGGCGGGCCGGGCACCGGGCAGGTGGGCCACCACGTCGTCCCACGCGGCCGGGGCCCAGGGTCCGGTGGCCTGGCCGATGTCGCCCACCACGGTGACCGATCCCGACAACGACCGGCGGGCCACGGACCGCAGCTGCATGGGGGAGAGGTCCTGGGCCTCGTCCACCACGATGTGGCCGTAGGTGCGGGGCGCCTCGTCGTGGTCCCCCCCGCTCCGGCCCCGGCGGGGGCCGAGGAGGACCCGGGCCTCGTCGACGAGGGCGAGGTCCGCCGCCGTCCAGGGGATCTCGGCCAGGGTGGCGCTGCGGGGCCGGGCCAGGAGGGCCTGCTCGGCCGCCGTCAGGATGCCCCGCCCGGCCAGGCCCACCAGGGGCCGCGACCCGAACAGGTCGTGGAGGAGCTCCTCGGCCGACAGCCGTGGCCACATCCGGTCCAGGATCTCGGCCACCTCGGGTCGCCGGCGCACCTGGCGCGAGAACTCGGCCAGGTCGAACTCGGGCTCCTCGTCGTCGGTCTCGCCCCGGCGGCCCCCGGCCGTCGGGTCCCCGGGACGGCCGTGGCCGTTGCCGTGGGGGGGCGTGCCGGCCGGGACACCGGGGGCGTGGCCGTTGCCGGCCCCGTCGTGCTCGGCACCCCCGGCCGGGGGCGGGGTCCAGGTCCCGAAGGGCAGGGTGCCGGGCGGACTCGGCGGGGTCGGGGCGGCGGCCAGGGGGTCGAAGTCGACGAACCCGGCCTCCTCGGTGCCACCGGGGGCCACCCCGTGGACGCCCAGGGTGCGCAGGTAGTCGTCGGCCAGCCGGCGCACCACCAGCTGCTCCACGTAGCGCCGCCTGGCGTTGTGGGTGCCGGGGCGGCGCCGGGCGGCCGCCACGATGGCCCCGGAGGCCTCGGCCGGCAGGCGCAGCACGGCGGCGCCGTACGGGACCTCGGCGTCGCGCCGCAGCCCCCGCTGCCGGGAGCGCACGGCCCGGGCCAGGAGGGCGGCCATGCGGGCGTCGCCCTTGAGGCGGGCCACCCCGGGCCCGTCCTCGGACCGCACCGCCACCCCGTGGACCAGGCCGGCCACGGTGGACAGGGTCACCCCGCTCTCCCCCAGGGAGGGGAGGACGTGCTCGATGTAGCGCAGGAAGAGGGGGTTGGGCCCGATCACGAGGACCCCCTGGCGCTCGAGGGGGAACCGGTGCGTATAGAGGAGGTAGGCGGCCCGGTGCAGGGCCACGGCCGTCTTGCCCGTGCCCGGGCCCCCCTGGACCACCATCACCCCGGGCAGGGGGGAGCGGATGATGGCGTCCTGCTCGCTCTGGATGGTGGCCACGATGTCGCGCATGACCCCGGTGCGGGCCCCCTCCAGGGCGGCCAGGAGGGCCCCGGGCCCGCCCAGCTCCAGGTCGGCCCGGTCGGCGTCGGGACCCCCGGGCACCCCGGCCCGTACCGCACCGGCCGGGGGCGGCCCGAACCACTCGTCCTCGAGGCCCACGATGCGCCGGCCCTGGGCGGCCAGGTGGCGGCGCAGGACCAGGCCCATGGGCTCGCGGCCCGTGGCGCGGTAGAACGGCTCGGCCACCGGCGCCCGCCAGTCCACCACCAGGGGCTCGAGGTCCTCGCCCGAGATGCCCAGGCGGCCGATGTGGAAGCTCTCGGTCCCGGCCGGCCCGGCCTCGGGGGCGCCCTCGACCCGCCGGTCGATGCGGCCGAAGCACAGGGCCTGCTCGCCGATGTCGAGCTGGTCGA
>DATJOV010000439.1:0-24296 GCA_035506735.1 Acidimicrobiales bacterium
CTCGACGGTGATGCCCTCCTGGTCGTCGAGGCCCTTCTCGTAGGGGATGGGGATGAGCCCGAGGGCCACCTCGATGGAGGACTCGTAGTCCGACAGCAGGAGCTTCGGGAAGTAGCCCTGGCCCTGCTCCTGGGCCAGGAAGGGGAAGAAGGCGTTGAAGGGCATGAGCGGGATCACCGAGTGCACGTGGGCCGCCTTGAGCCGCTGGACGATGAGCGGGGCGGCGGCCGTGCTGGAGGCCTGGTCGGCCGGGTTGGAGGGGATGGTCTGGACCATGGTGTGGGTGAACCCGGCCTTGCGCAGGTCGGGGAGCAGGTACTCGTTCAGGGCCACCTGGTCGCTGGTGCGGTCACCGGCCACGATCCCGATGGTGTCGTTCGGGTTGAGCAGGCCGGCACTGCCCCCCCACTGCACCAGGGTGGCCAGGATCTGGGCCTGGTCGGGCCCCGTCCACCACAGGTAGGGGGCACCGATCTGGGTCCAGTTGGTGACCGTCGTCCACTGCCCGATGAACGGGGTGTGGCCTTCCTGGGCCACGCACAGCTCGTTGTCGCCCGTCCACGACCCCACCCCGTCGAGCACGGCGAAGACGGGGGGGCTCCCCTCGGTCCACTGCTTGCACAGGGCCCGCATGTCGGCCTCGTTGGTGGGGTCGAAGTTGGCGATGATGGGGTTGATCTTGCGGCCGTTGATGCCCCCGGCGTCGTTGATGGCGTTGACGAACGTGTGGATGGCCGCCTTCTGGGCGCCGAACTCGGTGTCGCCCTCGAACCCGAAGTTCGAGGCCAGCGAGGTGAGGTTGGACACCGGGAACGCCACGTTGATGGTCGTGGCGGAGACGCCCCGGCTGCTGGTGGACGCCTCGTCCACGGTGATGCCGCTCGGCCGGCCCAGCCCGGCCGAGGACTGGGTCGGCGCCGTCGTGGTCGTGGCCGACCTGGCCGGCGAGGACGAGGAGGTGACGCCGTACACCACGCCGCCCAGGAGGGCGAGGACCGCCACCAGCGAGACGACCTGCGTGCCGGGCGGGCGGCGCCGGAAGCGCCGCCAGGACCGCCGAACCGAACGCCCAGCTCCCCCACTCGCCATCAGCCCGCCCCTTCCCTCCGGTCGTCACACGATAGGCGGCCCGGCCCGGGCGGTCCCGGCGGGACGGGTGCGGTTGTGACCCCGTCCCCGCTGGGGCACCATGGGCGCCATGGAAACCGCCACCACGCTCGACGTCAGGTGCGTGTCCCCCGTGATCGGGGCCGAGGTCCGGGGCCTCGACCTGTCCCGGCCCCTCGGCGACGCCGTGGTGGCCGAGGTCCGTGCCGCCCTGGCCCGCCACCACGTCCTGTTCTTCTTCGGCCAGGACCTGTCGCCCGACGCCCAGGCCGACTTCGCCCGCCAGTTCGGGGAGGTCACCCCGGCCCACCCCGTCCTCCCCTCCCTCGAGGGCAACCGCGAGGTCCTCCCCATCGACGGCCGAGAGGACCGGGCCTCGTGGTGGCACACCGACGTCACCTTCCTCGCCACCCCGCCCCTCGGCTCCATCCTGCACATGCGCCAGGCCCCCGAGGTCGGCGGCGACACCATGTGGGTCAGCCTCCAGGCCGCCTACGACGCCCTGGCGGCGCCGGTGCGGGACCTGTGCGACCGGCTCATCGCCTGGCACCACGACCCCTGGTTCGCCGCCGACGTGGAGGCCAAGGGCGGCTACGAGTGGGACGGGCAGTGGCACGAGAAGCTCTTCCCGGCATCGCACCCCGTGGTGCGCACCCATCCCGAGACCGGGCGCAACGGGCTCTTCGTGAACTCGCAGTTCACCAAGTTCGTCGAGGGGGTGTCCAAGGTCGAGAGCGACGCCCTGCTGGACATGCTCTACCGCCACTGCCAGCGGCCCGAGTTCAGCTGCCGGTTCCGGTGGGAGGTGGGGGCCGTGGCCTTCTGGGACAACCGGGCCACGCTGCACTACGCCCTCGACGACTACGGGGACGCCCTGCGCGTCGCCCACCGGGTCACCCTCCGGGGCGACCGGCCCTACGGGCCGGCCCGGCCCCCGCTCCCGGCCTGAGCCTGGGCGGCCCGCACCGGACCGGTCACCTGCAGGGCGGCGTCGCTGGCCCCCAGGTAGGCGGCCAGGGCGACGGGGTCGCGGCGCACCGTCTCGGGGTCCCCGGCCGCCACCACCGAGCCGGACTGCATGACCACCACCGTCGAGCACAGCTCGAACACGAGCGGCACGTCGTGCTCGACGATGAGGATGGTGGCGCCCGTCACCTCGTGCAGGCGGCGCAGGAGGGGGATGAAGGCCTCGGCCTCGCGCTGGGCGATGCCGGCCGTGGGCTCGTCCAGGAGCAGGATCCTCGGTGCCACCAGGACGATCGAGGCCAGGTCGACCACCCGCCTGGTCCCCGTGGACAGGTGGCCGGTGAGGTGGTTGCGGAAGCGCTCCAGCCCGAAGGACCCGATGACCCGGTCGACGGCGGCGCGCTTGGCCCGTTCCGCCTCCCGGGCCCACGGCAGCTGCAGCGTGGTGGACAGGATGTCGATGCGGTGGCGGGCGTCCTCGCACAGCAGGAGGGTGTCCTCCACCGTGAGCTCGGGGTAGAGGCGGCAGTCCTGGAAGGAGCGGACCATCCCCATCCGGGCCCGCTCCTCGGGGAGGTAGTCGACCAGGTCGCGCCCGTCGAGGAGGAGGGCCCCGTCGGTCGGGGCCACCTGGCCCGAGACGGTGTCGAGGAGGGTGGTCTTGCCCGAGCCGTTGGGGCCCACCAGGCCGGTGATGGTGCCGGGCTCCACCGTCAGGCTCACCGTGTCGACGGCCCGCAGGCCCCCGAAGTCCACCACCACCTGGCGGATCTCGAGGCGGGCCGGGCCGCGCGGCAGGTCGTCGAGGTCGTCGAGCTGGGCGAGCCCATCGACGTCGACGGCACCGGGCCCCTCGCTCGCCTCGCCCCGACGCCGCTGGGCCCGGGCCTGGCGCTTGGCCCGCTGCTCGGCCTCGATCTCGGCGTCGAGCTCGGCGTTGCGGGCCTGGCGCTGGGCCCGCCGGAGCTGGCGCCGCGCCGCCGGGTCGCCGGGACCGGGGTCGCTCACGTCGAGGCCTCGGCCGCGCCCACGGCGCTTCCCGTCGGGGCCAGGTCGGGGGCCGCGGGGGCCGGCCCCCCGGGACCGCCCGGAGCGCCCGCGCCCGCCTCACGGCGGGCCCGCCACCGACGCTGGAGCCGCCCCACTCCCACCGCCGTGAGGTCCCCCACCTGGTGCATCACCTGGGCCATCCCGCCCGGGAGGTAGAGGATGAAGGCCATGAGCCCGATCCCGCTGGTGAGGAGCTGGGTGGTGCTCGTGGTGCCGAAGATGGCGGGCAGCCCCACCAGGTACAGCGCCCCCAGGATGGCGCCGGGGATGGAGTCGAGGCCCCCGATCACGACCATGGAGACCACCAGCAGCGACACGGTGGGGTCGAAGGTGTCGGTGCTGAAGCGGCCCGTGGCGAAGGCCAGGCACACCCCGGCGTAGCCGGCCATGAACCCCGACAGGGTGAAGGCCATCAGCTTGGTCCGCACCACGGGGATGCCGGCCGCCCCGGCGGCGACCTCGTTGTCCCGCACGGCGATGAGGCGCCGGGCGATGCCCTTGTCCCGCCACACCCGCATCATGGCCACGGTGAGCACGAGCACGGCCAGCGAGAACCAGGCGAAGCCCCGGGCCGAGGTCAGGCTCAGGCCGAAGAGGGAGGGCACCGTGACCAGCGTCGACTGCGGGTTGGGCAGCCCGGTGCAGAAGGTGTGGTGGACGAAGGGCGTGGTCCAGCAGGGCGTGGCCAGGACCGCCGATTGCATGAACAGGGCGAAGCCGAGGGTGCTGACGGCGAGATAGAGGCCGCGGATGCGCAGGGCCGTGAGGCCCACCAGGGCCGACACCACGGCGGTCACCACCCCGGCGAAGGGGAGGAGCAGCACGATGGGGACGCTGCCCCCCAGGTGGGCGGCCATGTCGGTGCCCACGCCGACCAGGGCGAACTGCCCCAGCGACACCTGCCCGGCCCAGCCGGTGAGGACGGTGAGGGACAGGGCGATGATGCCGTAGATGCACACCTGGGACATGAGGAAGGAATTGCCCACGCTGAGCAGCAGGGGCAGGAGGGCCGCCACCACCACCGTCGCCCCCACGCCGCTGCGGCCCACCTGGCGCCGCAGCCCGCTCGTGGCCCGCCGGAAGGCCATCGTGCCCGAGGACCACGCCACCCGCTCCGAGGTCCGCGAGCCCTTGGCCAACGATGCCGCCCGCACCAGCAGGGCCAGGAGGAGCAGGACGAAGAGGATGAGCTCGACGGTGGCCTGGCCCGAGGAGGGGTTGGTGATGTTCCACTGCAGGAACTCCTGCACCACCCCGACCCCGATGCCGGCGAAGAAGGCCACGGGCAGGCTCACCATGGCGCCGAGCAGGGCCGCCAGCAGGGCCAGGAGGAGGAGGTCCGGGCTCAGGACCTCGGTGAGGGAGCTGGTCTGGGAGGGCGAGGCGAGCACGGCGGTGACGGCCGAGAGGCCGCCCGCCAGCGTCCAGGCCACGGTGGAGGTGCGACGCACCCACACCCCCGAGAGGCGGGCCGATTCGGTGTTCTCCGACGAGGCCCGCATGGCCAGGCCCCAGGGCGAGAAGCGGATGAAGGCGGCCAGACCCAGCGCCACCACCGGGGCCACGATGAGGGTGAGGACGTCGCCGGGGGGGAAGACGAACGAGCCGATGGCGAAGGACCAGTGCAGCGGGACGGGGAAGGCCCGGAAGAGCTGCTTGGGCCGGATGAAGGGCAGCACGGTGAAGAGGAACAGGACCTGCGACAGCCCGATGGTGGCCACCATGAGCAGGACCCGGGGCCGCGACGCCAGGCGCCGAAGCAGCAGCTCGGAGAGCGCCCCCACCGCCATGGCCAGCACCAGGGCGGCGACGGCGGCGGCGATGTAGTTGATCCTGTAGTCGTAGTAGAGCTTGACCATGAACACCGCCGCCACCACGCCCAGCTGGCCCTGGGCGAAGTTGATGACGCGGCTGGTGCGGTAGACGAGGGTCAGCCCCACCGCCAGGAGCCCGTAGTTGAGGCCGATGATGATCCCCTCGACCAGGACCGACGACGGCAGCGACACGCCGATCACGGCGCTCCCCCCGTGCCGTTCCCGGGGGCAGCCCCGTCACCGGTGCCGCCGCCCGCTCCCCCGACCCACAGGTTCGTGGCGGGGTGCGCGGCGGGGCCGGGTGGCGCCGGCGGCGGGCCGGGGAGCGGCGGCGGCGGCGCCAGCGGGGCCGTCGCCGACCCGGCGGCGCTGTCGTTGCCCGACACGGCGGCGGCGCCGTTGCCGGTGCCGAGGACCGAGCCCACGCTGGCCAGGAAGACCGGGCGCAGGAGGTCGTCGCGCCCCAGGAGCTCGTCGATGGACCCGTCGAAGCGGACCTCCCCCCGCTCCAGGAACACGGCCCGGCGGGCCAGGGTCATGGCCCGGTTCACGCTCTGCTCGACCAGGACGACGGTGGCCCCCTCGGCGTTGACCCGGCGCACGATGTCCATGAGCCGCTCGACGGTCATGGGGGCCAGGCCGAAGGCCAGCTCGTCGATCATGAGCAGGCGGGGCTTGGTCATCATCACCCGGGCCAGCGCCAGCATCTGCTGCTCGCCGCCCGACAGCGTGCCCGCCGGCTGGTCCAGGCGCTCGCGCAGCTCGGGGAAGAGGCCCACGGCCTCGTCGAGGGCGGCCTTGGCCCGCGCCGAGTCGCGCCGGAAGGTGTGCTCGCCGATGCGCAGGTTCTCCCGTACGGTGAGGCCGGGGAAGGTCATCTTGCCCCCCACCAGGAGGGCCGCCCCCAGGTCGATGATCTGCTCGGACTCCAGGTAGGTGCAGTTGGTCCCGAAGATCCGGATGACGCCGCGGTGGGGATGGTCCAGTCCCGCCACCGCCCGCAGCAGGGTGCTCTTGCCCGCCCCGTTGGTGCCCAGGAGGGCCACGATCTCGCCCTCGGGGATCTCGAGGTTGACGTCGAAGAGCACCTGCTGGGTGCCGTAGTAGAAGTCCATGTTGTGGATCTGCAGGGCGGGGATGGCGCCCCCGGCCTTGCGGCGCTTGCCCTCGGCGTAGCGCTCGATGACGTCCTCGATGACCAGGGTGATGTCCCCGCGCACGAAGCGCGACCCCACCACGAGGAGGACCCCGCCCACGGCGCACACCGGGCCGATGAACGTCAGGGCGGTGGTGACGTTGGTGGCGTCGCTCACCGCGCCGAGGAGGATGCCGCCGGCGAAGCCCCCGAAGACCAGGGCGTACACGCCGAAGAGGCCGAAGCAGATGGCCCGCATCTCGGGGGGCGCGGTGGCGGCCAGCGTCTGGAAGATGCAGATCGACAGGGGGGCGGTGGCCGCCTGGGCCAGGAACTGCAGGGTCACCACCATCCACAGGTGCGGCATGTAGAGCGAGACGCTGTAGAACCCGCCGAAGAGGGCGATGCAGATCCCCCCGAGGACGAGGGGCTTCTCGGGGGCCCGCCGGAAGAGGCGGTCGCCCACGAAGAAGGCGATGGGCAGCCCGAGGAACGAGGACACGCCGATGATGGCGAAGACGTCGGCGCGATGGGCCACGCTCAGGTGCCACACCCGCTGGTAGTAGAGGGAGCCGAAGAGGGGGATGCCGGTCCCGGCGAACCCGAGGATGGCCACCGAGACGAGCTCGTAGTACAGGGACCGGATGCGCAGGAGCCGGGTGATGGCCGAGCCCAGCAGGACCTTGGGGGCGTGCTCCTGCTCGCTCTCGATGTCCATGCCCGCCGCCCGCAGGATGTGGCTGGACTCGTTGGCGCCCTTGTCCGGCTCGGGGATGCGGAAGGTGAGGAGGGCCACGGGCACCCCGACCAGCGCCAGCCCCAGCGCCCAGCGCCAGTTGTGGGTGGCCGAGGCGATATAGCCCACGAGCAGGATGCCCACCGTCTGGGAGACGGGGTCGTTGAGGTTGTGCCAGGCGAAGACGCGGGCCCGGCCGTGGGTGGGGTAGGCGTCGGAGAGATAGGCGTTGTGGACGGTGTCGCTCGAGCCCAGGCCGATGGCGGCCACCAGGTAGAGGAACACGAAGGGCCAGATGTCGTGGACCAGCGCCATGACCGGGACCAGCAGGGCGAAGACGAGGAGGGTGACGGCCGCCACGTTCTTGCGGCTGCCCCGGTCGGCGAACACCGCCACCGGCATGCCCCAGGCGATCTGGGCCACGGCTGCCACGAAGGCCACCGCCCCCAGGCCGGCGTCGCTCAGGTGGAAGGCGTGGCGGATCTCGGGACCGAGGATGCCGATGCCGTTGACGATGGTGTCGGTGACGAAGGCAGCCAGGGTGAGCAGGATGAGGGGCGGGAAGCCGCTCCCCTCCCGCAGCACGGTCAGGAGGGGCGGGGGCTTGCCTTCCCCCGTCCCGGGCATGAGGGCCACGTCGGCCACCGCACCCTTGTCCCGGCTCTTGGCCACGGCCTCGGCCAGGAGCTCGTCGGGGACGACGAAATTGAAGAGGGCCGGTTCCCCCCCCTCGAACATCGCCGCTTCCCCCACGAGCGGGTCCCCCATAACCTGGACACGCTAATCCCTGACGCCACCGTCAGAGACGTCGAGTGCTCAATCGGTGGGGGCAGCCACGGTGGCCACGGTGAGCGGCCCGAGGGGGAGGACCCCCAGACGCCCCTCGTCCCCGGCCCCGGTGAGGGCCTCCTCGACGGCGGCGCCGACATCGGCCACGGGTCGCAGGCGCGCGGCGCGCACCTCGTCGTCCCCGAGCCCCTCGGCGTGCAGCCACACCCGGGCCCGGCCCAGGACACGCCCCAGGACCTGGACCTGCCAGGCGTCGGTCTCGGGCCGGCGGGGCCCCCGGGCCATGGCCTCGGGATCGGTCGCTGCCTCGAGCAAGCGGGCGAAGGCGCCCCCTCCGGGCGTGCCGTCCTCGCATGCCGCCGCCATGACGATGGTGCCCCCGGGCCGGACCACCCGGGCCGCCGCCGCCATGCCCTTGACCGCCTGGTAGAGGTTGCGGTCGAGCGGATAGCCCCCGTTGGTGCCGAGCACGACGTCGAAGGGTGCCGCCACCCGGCGCACGGCGCTGTCCTCGACATGACGGCAGGCGGCCTCGTGCCCCTCGGGCAAGGGCCCGGCGAACACGGCGGTGAGGGCCCGATCGTCGTCGATGGCCACGTCGAGCGACAGGTCCGGGGGGGCGAGGGCGGCGGCGGCCCGCACGAAGTCGTGCACCGGGTTGCCCCTGGTGGTGAGCCAGGTGGCGTCGTGATGGGCGATGCGGGCCGGGCTGTGCGCCTCGAGCACCGTGGCCAGGGCGGCCAGGCCCGGGCAGGCCCCCTTGGGCCCACCGCTGAACCCGGCGAAGAAGTGGGGCTCCACGAAGCCGGTGAGGATGCGCACGTCGGCCTCGACGTAGCGCCGGTCGAGCAGGACGGGGACCCCGTCGACCCGGCCCACCTCGACGTGGTCGGCCTCCCGGTGGGCGTCGTGCTGGTGGATGGGGAAACGGGCGACGACCTCGGGACCCACCAGCTCGACGAGCTCCTCCTCGGTGGCGGCCCGATGCGTGCCGGTGGCGCAGAGCAGCTCGATGCCCCCGGGCGCCACCCCGGCCCTCTCCAGCTCGGCCAGGAGGGGAGGGAGCACGGTGCGATTGGGCATGGGCCGGGTGATGTCGGGGAACACCACGGCCACGCGGGGGCCACCCGCCGACCCCGCCCGGGCGGCCCGGCGGGCCGCTCCGGCCACGACGTCGCCGAGGGGTGGCCCCGCCACCGGGGCGCGCAGCGCGGCCACGACGGCGCCGGCCTGGTCGTCGAGGGGATCGAGGCGCGACGGGGCCAGCACCTCGGCGTGGTCGGGCACCCCGACCACCAGCCCGGTGCGCCCGTAGGCGAGGCGGACCTCCTTCATCGGACCCCCCTTCACGGGACCCTCCTTCACGGGGTCAGGCCCATCACGGCCCCGGCCGCGGCGTCGGCCACCCCCCGCCCGGCGCGGTAGGCGGCGACGAGCTCGGGGCGGGGCGTCACCTCCTCGACCACGGGGTCGACGAGGTCGAGGTCGAGGTCCCGCCCCAGGGCGGCCGCCGTCACCCGGGCGGCTCCGGCCGAGGCCGCCTCGCCCGAGCGGCGCCGGGTGGCACCGAGCCCCGTGACCCCGGTCAGGACCTCGAGCCATGCCGGGTCGGTGCTCCCGCCCCCGCCGAGCACCACCCCGGTCGCCCCCCACCGGCCCGGGCCCGTCCCCACCCCCACCCCGGCCGCCGCCAGGCACCGGCACAGGTCCACGGCCACCGCCTCCATCAGGGCCCGGGCAACGTCCCCGGCGTCGTGCTCGAGATCCAGGCCCACCAGGGCACCCCGGGCCCCGTCGCGCCACCACGGCGCCCGGGCCCCCCCGAACCAGGGCAGGGCCACGAGGCCCCGGGCGCCGGGCGGGCTGGTGGCGGCCCGTGCCATGAGGTCCTCCACGGGGTGGCCGGTCAGGCCGGCCAGCCAGGAGAGGGCCGACCCGGCCGCCGACAGTCCCCCCTCGAGCAGCCACCCCCCCAGGGCGCCCGCCGTCACCACCACGGCGGGGGGGAGGGGATCGGGGCGCGCACCCACCGGGACCGAGACGTTGGCCGTGGTCCCCCACGACACCATGGGGAGATCGGGGCGGGCCCCCGTGCCGAGCACCTCGCACGCCCGGTCGCCGGCGCCGACCACCACCGGGATGCCCGGCGCCAGGCCCAGGTCGGCGCCAGGTCCGGGTCGCAGGCCGCCCACCACCGTGGCCGAGGGGACGATCTCGGGCAGCAGCCCGGCCCCCGCCCCGGCCAGCTCGGGGTCGGGGTCGACCATGGGGGACGCCCCGGTGTCGTAGAGGCCCGAGGCCGAGGCCAGGGTGGGGTCGGAGCGGGCCTCCCCGGTGAGGTGCAGCACCACCAGGTCGCGCGGGGACAGGATCCAGCGGGCCCGTCGCAGGCGGTCGGGCTCGTGGGCCGCCAGCCAGGCCAGCTTGGCGGCGGGAGCGGCGGCGTCGAGGACGAGCCCGGTCCGTCGGTGGGCGGCCTCCGCCCCACCGCAGGCGGCGGCCAGGGCGGCGGCCTCGGCCCCGGCCCGGCGGTCCGACCACACCAGGGCGGTCCCGAGGGGGGTGCCGTCGGGCGCCACCGGCACCAGGGTCTGGCGGGCGGCCGAGAACCCCACCGCCTCCACCCCGTCCAGGGCGGCGGGGGCTCCGGCCCCCAGCTGCCGGGTGGCGGCGACCACCGAGGCCCACCACGATCCGGGGTCCTGCTCCACCCGCCGGCCGGGCAGGATCTGCGACGCCACGGGCGCCCGCCCCAGGGCCACGAGCCCGTGCTCGCCCCACACCGCCACCTTGGTGGCGCTCGTGCCGAGGTCGACGGTGAGGATCACCCGGCCCGAACGGCCTCGGCCACCAGCTTGGCCATGGTGGCCGGATCGGGATCCTGGTAGACGGTGCGACCGATGGCGAGTCCGGCGGCCCCGCCCGCCATGGCGTCGCGCACCTCGGCCAGCACGGCCTGCCGGCCCTCGCCCGTGCCGCGTGGTCCCCCCAGGAACAGCACGGGCACGCCCACCGAGGCGCAGATGCGGGCCACGGCGTCGATCCGCGCCGCACCGGGCTCGGCCTCGGGCACCGGGACCTTGAGGACGGGGGCGCCCATGTCGTGGGCCACGACGGCGGCGTAGACGATGGCGTCGACGTCGCGGGCCATCTCGCCGTGGCGCCAGCTCAGCGATTCCACCAACGCCTCCAACCCGGCCCCGGCGGACTCCTCCAGCACGCGGCCGAGCAGCTCGAGGGCGGCCGGGGTGGCCGGGTCGGTGCGGTCGATGCGGGTCATGTGCTTGACCCCCGTCCACCCCTCGGCCGCGGCCCGCTCCACCGTGGCCACCAGGCGGTCGTCCAGCTCGAAGGCGCTGCCGGCCAGCCCGGTGCGGTTGAGCGACAGGTAGGTGCGCCGCCCCCGAAGCGCACCCGAGGCGGCCAGGTCCCGCAAGGGCTGGGCGCTGGCCAGGATGCCGTCGCAGTGGGGGAGGGCGGCCTCGAGCGCGGCCCGGTAGTCGGCGTAAGGCTCGACCGTGATCACGCCCCGGGCCCGGTGGTCGGCCGCCAGGATCAGGGCCGGCGTCCCGAGCGGGGTCGCCGGCACGCTCCCGTGGTGCGCCGCCGGGGGCGCCACCTCACTCCACCCCGGACAGGGCCAGGACGACCTTGGCCAGGGCGGAGAAGTCCTCCCGCCCGTACCCGGCGGTCGATGCCGCCGTGAGGGCCTGGCGGGCCGTGGCGGTGGTGGTCATGGGCACGCCCGCCTTGGCCGCGTAGGCCAGGGCCAGGTCGAGGTCCTTGGCCATGAGGTCGGTCATGAACCCCGGCTGCCAGCCGTTGGAGGCCGGGCTCTCGGGGATGACGCCCGCCACGGGCAGGCGGGTGCGCACCGCCGTGCAGTCGCCGGTGGAGTGCACGAGGACCTCGAGCAGCTTGGCCATGTCCACGCCGGAGCGCTGGGCCAGGGCCGTGGCCTCGGCCGTGGCCACCATCTGGGCGGCGTAGATCAGGTTGTTGCACAGCTTCACCACCTGGCCCATCCCCGGGCCGCCCACGTGGACCACGAGCCCGGCCATGGGCTCGAGGGCGGGGCGGGCGTCCTCGAGCACCGCCGCCTCCCCGCCCACCATGAGGGTGAGGGTGCCGTTGCGGGCCCCCACCGTCCCCCCCGACACCGGGGCGTCGAGGTAGCGGCCCCCGACCTCGGCCACCCGGGCGTGCTGGGCCCGCTCCACGTCGGGGTCGATGGTCGAGCAGTCGACGACGATGGTCCCCGGGGCCAGCCCGGGCAGGACGCCGTCGAGCACCGCCACCACGTCGGGGGAGTTGGGGACGCACAGGACCACGACCTCGCTGGCGGCGGCCACCCCGGCCGGCGTGCCCCCGTCGGTGGCGCCGAAGGACAGCGCCTCGCGCACCGGACCGGGGCTGCGCGACGCCACCGTGACGTCGTGCCCCGCCTCCACCAGGTTGCGGGCCATGGGGAGACCCATGGCGCCGAGCCCGACGAAGCCGAGCTTCACGGCGCTGCGAACTGGGGGAGCCAGCGGGCCGTGCCGGCCAGCAGCTCGTCCACCATGGCCTCGGTCTCGTGCAGGTCGCCCCGACCGGCCAGGGGGTCGAGGGCCATGGCCGCCTGGACCCCGGCCCGGTCGCCGTCGAGGGCGGCGGCCACCGTCATCTCCTGGACGGCCACGTGGCGCCGCAGGAGCTCGGCCAGGGGCGCCGGGGGCCGGGCCGCGTCGCGGCCCCGCATGCCGTCGCCGTCCACCACGCACATCGACTCCACCACGGCGTCGAGGGGGAGGTCGGGGCACTGCCCGGTGTTGGGCAGGTTGAGGGGGAGCTCGCGCCGGGTGCCGGTGATGAGCGAGTCGATGACGGGCGCCACGAGCTCGCCCGAGTCCCACGTCTCGAGCTCGTCGGTCCCGTCGAGGACACGGTCGACCTCGGCGATGTACTCCTCCTGGTGCTCCTGGCGACGGGCGATGGGGGTGAGCTCGATGCCCCACGACTCGCCCCACCCCGACTCCGCCGTGAGGATCCCGGGCAGGAACTCGGCCAGGTGCCGGTCGTTGGCGGCCGGGAGCCCGCCCTGGCGCTCGAGGATGGCCAGCTTGAGCAGGTGGCGGGTGGCGAAGTCGAGCTTGGTGAAGGGCTCGGGCTCGGGCCGGCCCGGCACCGGCGTCAGGGCGTCGAAGCCGCCGAGGTCCTCCACCATGGCGGCCAGCAGGGCGAAGCCGTCCTCGCCGTCGATGCCGAGCTCGCACACCACCGGGAAGTGGTTGACCCCGGCCACGACGGCGTCGATGGCGGTGTGGGGCTTGCCGAAGGCGATGGCCAGCACCATGGCGAAGTTCCCCACCTCGTGGCACAACCCCACGGTCTTGATGGCGGTCTCCCGGCACACCGAGCGTGTGAGGGTGGTCATGGGGTTGGTGATGTTGAGCATCCAGGCGTCGGGGCAGCACTCCTCCATGTCGCGCCCGATGCCCACCAGCACGGGGATGTTGCGCAGGGCCCGGTTGATCCCTCCCGGGCCCACGCTGTCGCCCACCGACTGCCTGATGCCGTGACGGGCGGGCACGTCCAGGTCGACGGCCATGGAGTCGAACCCGCCGGTGGAGATGGTCACCACCACGAAGTCCGCCCCCTCGAGCGCCTTGCGCTGGTCGGTGGTGGTGGAGACGGTGGCCTTCGAGCCGAGCTTGTCGTCGGCGATGCGGGCGATGGCCGCCATCTTCTCCAGGGGGGCCGGATCGACGTCCTCCAGCACGAGGTGCACGCCCCCCAGGGACGGGGTGCCGAGGAGGTCGGTGATGAGCTTGGGCGCCCACTGGTAGCTGCCCCCGCCGATGATGGTGACCTGCATGGCGTCATCCTTCCACGGGGGGGCGGCGGCCCGCCCTTCGCACCGCCCCCGGCGCCGGACCCCCGGGGCGTGGCGGGCGACCACCCCGGCCGGGCCCCGGACATAGAACACGTTCTATACTCGACCCCGGACCCCGGGAGGTAGGGACATGGCACGAGCGGTGATCGTCGAGGCGGTGCGCACGCCCATCGGGAAGCGCAACGGGTGGCTGTCGGGCTTCCATGCCGCCGAGATCCTGGCCACGGCGCAGGTGGAGGTGGTCAAGCGGGCCGGCATCGATCCGGCCGACGTCGAGCAGATCGTGGGGGGGTGCGTCACCCAGGCCGGGGAGCAGGCCTCCAACATCACCCGCACGGCCTGGCTGAGCCAGGGCCTCCCGTACGAGACGGCGGCCACCACCGTCGACTGCCAGTGCGGGTCGGCCCAGCAGGCCAACCACTTCGTGGCCAACCTGGTGGAGACGGGCGCCATCGACGTCGGCATCGCCTGCGGGGTGGAGGCGATGAGCCGGGTGGGCCTCGGGGCCAACGTGTTCAACGGCCCGGGCAGCTCGCGCCCCGAGGGGTTCCCCTGGGACATGCCCGACCAGTTCGGCGCGGCCGAGCGCATCGCCCAGAAGTACGGCATCACCCGGGCCGACACCGACGGCCTGGGCCTGGCCTCGCAGCGAAAGGCCCGTCAGGCCTGGGACGAGGGCCGCTTCGACCGTGAGGTGTGTGCCGTCGAGGCGCCCGTGGTGGGCCCGGACGGTCCCACCGGCGAGCGCCAGCTGGTCCAGCGGGACCAGGGCCTGCGCGACACCACGGCCGAGGGCCTGGCCGCCCTCAAGCCGGTGGTGCCCGGCGGCATCCACACCGCCGGCAGCTCGTCGCAGATCTCCGACGGTGCCGCCGCCGTGCTGTGGATGTCCGAGGAGCGGGCCCGCGCCGCCGGCCTGCGGCCCCGGGCCCGCATCGTGGCCCAGGCCCTGGTGGGCTCCGACCCCTACTACCACCTCGACGGGCCCATCGCCGCCACCGAGCGGGTGCTGGCCAAGGCGGGCATGACCGCAGGCGACATCGACATCTTCGAGGTCAACGAGGCCTTCGCCTCGGTGGTGTGCTCGTGGCAGAAGGTCCACGACGTGGACTGGGACAAGGTCAACGTCAACGGTGGCGCCATCGCCCTGGGCCATCCGGTCGGGTCCACCGGCAGCCGACTCATCACCACCGCCCTGCACGAGCTCGAGCGCCGCGACGCCAGCCTGGCCCTGGTCTCGATGTGCTGCGGCGGGGCGCTCGCCACCGGCACCGTCATCGAGCGCCTCTGATCCGATCCACCTGGCGCCCACCCCCGCCGGGGTGGCGTGGCAGGTCGATCGCGGGCGCGTGCACGCCCGCCGCTTGGGGACCAGGATGGGACCATGCCCACACCCCCGCCCCGTCCCCCCCGCCCCACCTCTGCGCCTGCCTCCGGCCCAGCCCGGCGGGCGGTGCGGCGGGGAGGCGCCCTCGTGCTCGGGGCGGTGCTGGCCCTGGCCCTGCCCACGGCGGCGGCGGCCGGGGCGGGCTCGGGGAGCGCCCACGGCGCCCACGCCGCCCGTGCCGTCTTCGGGTCGGACTGGCCCGTCTACCACCACGACGCCGAGGGCTCCGGCACCGATCCCACCGGCACCGACCTCAGCCCTGCCGCGCCGGCATGGACCTCGGCGCACCTCGACGGAGCCCTCTTCGGCGAACCCCTCGTCGAGGACGGGCGCGTCGTCGTCGCCACCGAGAACGACACCGTGGTCGAGCTGGCCGCCGACACCGGCGCCGTGCTGTGGTCGACCCACGTCGGGACCGCGGTGCCGTCGGGCAACCTGCCGTGCGGGGACATCTCGCCCACGGTGGGCATCACCGGCACCCCCGTCGTCGACGCCAGCCGGGGGGAGGTCTTCGCCGTCACGGACGAGGCGGCCGGATCGTCGGCCCAGCACTACCTGGTGGGCCTGGACCTCTACACCGGGGCGGTGCTCCTGCACCAGCCCGTCAGCCTCCCCGGTTCGGACCAGCTGGCCGAGCTGCAGCGCACCGGGCTCAACCTCGACGACGGCAACGTGGTCTTCGGGTTCGGCGGCAACGACGGCGACTGCGGCAACTACCACGGCTGGGTGGTGTCGATCCCCGAGGGCGGGGGCACCGAGCGCAGCTTCGAGGTGGCCTCGGCCCCCGGCGACCTGCAGGGGGCGGTGTGGATGGGCGGGGCCGCTCCCGAGGTCGACGGGCAGGGCGACATCTGGTTCTCCACCGGCAACAGCGCCTTCACCTCCTCGTCCGACGCCTACGACGACAGCGACGGGGTGATCGAGCTCTCGCCGTCGCTCAGCGTGGTGCAGGCGTTCGCCCCCGCCACCTGGTACAGCGACAACGGGAGCGACTTCGACCTGGGCTCGAGCAGCCCCGCCCTGGTGGCGGGGGACGGCCTCGCCGTGCAGGCCGGCAAGTCCCACAACGCCTACGTGCTGGCCCAGGCCGCCTTGGGCGGGGTGGGGGGGCAGAAGCAGACCCTGTCCTCGTTCTGCAGCGGCGACGTCGACGGCGGCCCGGCCACCTCGGGCACCACCGTGTACGAGCCCTGCCAGGCCGGCGTGGTGGCCGCCTCCACGGCGGCCCCGGGGTCGGCCACCGTGCTGTGGCGCACCACCTCGGGGGCGGGCGCCCCCCCCGTCGTGGCGGGCGGGCTGGTGTGGAGCATCGACACCGGCAGTGCCACCCTCGACGGCCTCGACCCCGCCAACGGCGACGTGGTCCAGAGCTTCGCCCTGGGCTCGGAGGCCAACCACTTCCCCACCCCGGCGGTGGCGGACGGGCTGCTGCTGGCCCCGTCCTCCAACCAGGTCCTGGCGTTCGACGGGCCGGCCGGCCTGCCCCCCGCCCCGCCCCCCGCCCCGCCCCGCCCCGGCTACTGGACGGCGGCCTCCGACGGCGGGGTCTTCGCCTTCGGGGGCGCCGGGTTCCTGGGGTCGATGGGCGGGCACCGGCTGGTGAAGCCGGTGGTGGCCATGACCGGGACCCCCGACGGGGGCGGCTACTGGGAGGTGGCCTCCGACGGCGGCATCTTCGCCTTCGGCGACGCCGCCTTCTCGGGCTCCATGGGGGGCAGGCGCCTGGCCGCCCCCGTGGTGGGGATGGCCGCCGCCCCCGACGGTGACGGCTACTGGGAGGTGGCCTCCGACGGGGGGGTCTTCGCCTTCGGCGGCGCCGGCTACTTCGGCTCCATGGGGGGCAGGCATCTGACCCGGCCCGTGGTGGGCATGGCCGCAACCCCGGACGGGGGCGGCTACTGGCTGGTGGCCTCGGACGGGGGCATCTTCGCCTTCGGCGACGCCGGCTACTTCGGCTCCATGGGGGGCAGGCGCCTGGCCGCCCCCGTGGTGGGCATGGCGCCCTCGCCCCAGGGGGGCTACTGGGAGGTGGCCTCCGACGGGGGCATGTTCGCCTTCGGCGGCGCCGGCTACTTCGGCTCCATGGGGGGCAGGCGCCTGACCCGGCCCGTGGTGGCCATGACCCCCACCCCCACCGGGGAGGGCTACTGGCTGGTGGGATCGGACGGCGGCATCTACGCCTTCGGCGACGCCCCCTTCGAGGGCTCCGAGGGCGGCGCCCGCCTGGCCGCCCCCATGGTGGCCATCGCCGCCCCGCCCTTCCCCTGACCCCGGGCCCCCCGGGCAGGGCCGGGGGGCTCAGGCCGGGGCGTCCCCGGCCCGCCCCCGGCGCCGGCGGCGCAGGTTGCCCTCGGCCACGCTGCGGATGCGGGCCGGGTCGAGGACGGCGAACTCGCCCTCGGCCTCCACGCACACCAGGCCGTCCTGGATGAGGCGGCCCGTGCTGCGCACCCGGCGCCCGTCGTTGTCGACGACCTCGGCCTCGAAGCGGGCCTCGACCCCCACCAGGGTGGGACGGCGGAAGCGGACGGTGAGCCACACCGTGGGGCCGGCCGACTGGGCCAGGTGGTTGGCGGCGGTGAGGACGATGTCGAAGGTGGCGGCGATGGCGGCCCCGTGGACCCACCCCGGCCCGCCCTCGTAGGGGGTGGTGAAGCAGGCCGAGGCCAGGGCCATGGGCGGCTCGAACCACACCCGCACCGGGAGGGCCAGGGGGTTGAAGCGCCCGATCACGGGGTCGTAGGGCATGGACCGCTCCATGGAGCGGGTCCCGGCGGTGGCGTCCAGGGCCCCGCCCTCCCCGTCCCCGTCCGGGGGGACGCCCTCGGGGGCGGGGTCCCCGCCGTCCACGAAGCGGGGATGGGCCTCGTCGGGGACGTGGGCGGCCAACAGGGCGGCCGCCTCCTGCAGCCGGGCCGTGACCTCGCCCAGCACGGCGGGGCCGGCGGCGTTGGTGACGGTGAGCTCGGTCAGGTGGCGGACCGTGTCGGCCAGCTCGGCCATGGGGCCCTCGCGCCCGGCGATGGCGGGGTGGGCGCTCGGCTGGTGGGGGCCCGGGGCGGGGGTGCGGGCGGGGGAGTCCGGGGTCACGGCACGACTGTCTAGTGCCCCCGTCCGCCGTCTGTCGGCAGAACTGGAATTGGTTCTACTGTGGCCGCAGGTCGAGACCGCACGGCGATGCCCGCCCGGGCGTGTCCGAGGGCGAAGGGGGACCCGTGACCGGCACCGAGCACCTGACCTTCGAGCGCCACGGCGCCACCGCCGTGGTCACCATGAACCGGCCCGAGGCCAAGAACGCCCTCAGCCTCCCCATGCTGGTGGGGATGCTCGACGCCTGGGAGGAGATCGACGGCAACGACGACATCCGCTGCGCCGTCCTCACCGGGGCGGGGGGCACCTTCTGCTCGGGCATGGACCTCAAGTCGATGTCCTCGCCCGAGGCCGAGCGGTACCGGGAGCGCCGGGAGGCCGATCCCGACCTGCACTGGAAGGCCCTCCTGCGCCACTACCAGCTGCGCAAACCCCTCATCGCCGCCGTGGAGGGCTGGGCCGTGGCCGGGGGCACGGAGATCCTGCAGGCCACCGACATCCGGGTGGCCGGGGCCGGGGCCACCTTCGGGGTGTTCGAGGCCAGGCGGGGACTGTTCCCCCTGGGAGGGTCCACGGTGCGGCTCCGGCGCCAGATCCCCTTCACCGTGGCGATGGACCTCCTCCTCACGGCCCGGGCCGTGAGCGCCGAGGAGGCGCTGCGCATCGGGCTCATCGGCCGCGTCGTCCCGGACGGCACGGCCCTGGAGGAGGCCCTCGGGATCGCCGAGGTCGTCGCCGCCAACGGGCCGCTGGCGGTGGAGGCCATCAAGCGGTCGGTGCGGGAGACCGAGGGGCTCCCCGAGGCCCGGGCCCTCGAGGTCGAGCTCGAGATCGGCTGGCCCATCTTCGCCACCGAGGACGCCGCCGAGGGCCAGCGGGCCTTCGCCGAGAAGCGTCCCCCGCAGTACCGGCGCCGGTGAGCCCCGACGGCGAGCTCGGGGTCTCGGACTTCGGGATCTCGGTCGGCGGACCCCCGGTCCCCCCCGCCGCACCGGCCGGGCCCGATCCCCGCTTCGAGCTGGCGGCGGCCGTGCGCAGGGTGACGAGCGCCATGGTGGGCCTCCCCGTGGCCGACGCCGACATCGAGGCCGCCACGGAGGCGGTGCGGGCCGTGGCCGAGGCCCTCGAGGCGGCCGCCACCCCGGGACGCCGGCCCCGGGCCCAACCCGATCCCGTGGGCCATCCCCAGGACTTCTTCCCCACCAGCCCCGTGATCGGCTTCGCCAACCCCGTGGCCCCGCCCGTGGTGGTGGAGGCCGTCGAGGGGGCCCTGGCCGGGGAGGCCTGGTTCGACTGGCAGTACGAAGGGCCGCCCACGTGCGTGCACGGCGGGGTCATCGCCATGGTGTTCGACGAGATGCTCGGCGCCGCCAACATCATGGCGGGCCGCCCGGCGATGACCGGCACCCTCACCATCCGCTACCGCAAGCCCACACCGCTCCGGACCCCCCTGCGCCTGGAGGCCCGTTTCGTCGAGCGCGACGGCCGCAAGGTCCGCACCGTGGGGGCCATCTACCACGACGACACCCTCCTGGCCGAGGCCGAGGGCCTCTTCATCGAACTCCCCCCCGAGCGCTTCCTCTCCATCGTGACCGGGAACGCCGACGACCCCGAGGCCCTGGAACAGGTCCGGGCCGACGCCCGGCGCCTCGGCTTCGCCGACGGCGGTCCCGGGGACGGTCGGGCGGACCCCGCCTAGACCGGGACGGGCGCCCGCCACCCCCGGTGGTGGTGTCTCAACAGATGTCCGGGCACTGCCGATAGTCCTCCTGATGTCCGGCCCGTCCGAGCCGGACCGGACGAGGACGACGCGGTTGCACGACAGACCAGGCCAGGGCTGGGCACGGCCCTCGTCGCCCGCCGGGGCGGACCCCGGCGGCGCGTCCGTGGGCCTGGCTCCCGAGGACGCCGACGTGCTGCTGGCCATGTCCTCGGACCTCCTCGGGGTCTTCGATCCCGGGCTCGGCCTGGTGTGGGCCAACGGCGCCCTGCCCGACGGGCTGGGCTGGACCGCCTCCGAGCTGGAGGAGCGTCCCCTCACCGACGTCGTCCACCCCGACGACGTGGCCGAGGCCACCGACGCCGTGGCCCGCGCCGTGGTGGCCACGGCGGGTGGGGGTGGACCACCACCGGGAGCGGTGCTCACGCGGTGCCGGGCCAAGGACGGCGGCTGGCGCTGGCTCGAGTGGCGGGCCCGGCTCGACCCCGGCACCGGGCTGATCTGCGGAGCGGCCCGCGACGTGACGGCCAGGCGGGCGGCCCGGGCGGCCCGGGCCGCCAGCGAGTCGCGCCTCCAGGCCATCCTCGACCACTCCAGCGCGGCGATCTTCGTGAAGGACCTCGAGGGCCGCTACGTCCTCGTGAACGAGGCCTTCGTGGCCGGGCTGGGCATCGAACGCCACCAGGTGCTCGGGCGGCGGGCCGACGAGGTGTGGCCGGGCGCCCCCATCGACGACGAGGACGGGCGGGTCCTGGCCCTGGGCGAGACCTTCACCCGCGACGACGTGGTCGAGCTCGCCGACGGCGTGCACCGCGTCATGTCGGTGCGGTTCCCGCTCTTCGACGCCGGGGGGGCGGTGTCGGGCATGGCCGCCATCGCCACCGACATCACCGAGCAGTCCCGGGTGGAGGCGGCGCTCGACGAGCGCCAGCGCCTCCTCGACACCGTGATCACGGCCTGTCCCGACATCGTGGCCGTGCTCGACGGGTCGGGCCGGGTGGGCGAGATCAGCGAGGCCGTCCGCCACATCCTCGGGTACGAGCTCGACGACCCCGTCCTCCACGACGACCCGGGTCGCCTCGTCCACCCCGAGGACCTCCCCGGCGTCCACCGGGAGTACCGCCGCATCCTCGCCACCAGCGACGTCCAGGGAGGCGTGCGCTACCGGGTGCGCCACGCCGACGGGCGGTGGATCGTCCTCGACACCCGGGCCCAGGCCATCACCGGGGACGACGGGAAGGTGGCCGGGGTCGTGCTGGTGTCACGCGACGTCACCGACGACCTCGAGATCGAGAACCAGATGCGGGCCGCCGTGGACGTGGCCGAGCAGGCCAGCCGGGCCAAGAGCGACTTCCTGTCGCGCATGAGCCACGAGCTGCGCACCCCGCTCAACTCCGTCCTCGGCTTCTCGCAGCTGCTCGAGATGGACGAGCTGGCCGGTCCCCAAGGTGAGGCGGTGGGCCACATCATGCGGGCCGGGCGCCACCTCCTCAATCTCATCGACGAGGTGCTCGACATCGCCCGCATCGAGTCGGGCAACCTGGAGCTGCTCCTCGAGCCGGTCCGCCTCCACGACGTGGTGGGCGACGCCGTCGACCTGGCCGGGCCCATGTCGGAGCGGGCCGGGATCGAGGTGGTGTTCGACGTGGCCTCGTGCCCGCCCGGGCGCCACGCCCTCGGTGACCGCCAGCGCCTGCTCCAGGTGCTGCTCAACCTGCTGTCGAACGCCGTCAAGTACAACCACCCCGGCGGCCGGGTGGACGTGGGGGTGGAGCCCGACGGCGCCGGGTCCCTGCGCATCGTGGTGGCCGACACCGGCAACGGCATCGACCCCGCCGACATCGACCGGGTCTTCGAGCCCTTCGACCGCCTGGGGGCGGAGCGCAGCACCGTGGAAGGCACGGGCGTGGGCCTCACCCTGTCCAAGCACCTGGTGGAGCGCATGGGTGGGGTCATCGAGGTGCGTTCCTCCCTGGGCCGGGGCACCACCTTCACCGTGGCCCTCCCCGAGGTCGACGCCCCCCGGGAGGAGCGACCCTCCTCCCCGGCCCGGGCCGACGGCCCCCCGGTCGCCACCGCCATCCGCGTCCTGCACGTCGAGGACAACCTGGCCAACCTGGAGCTGGTGGAGCAGGCCCTGCGCCGCACCGACGTGGTGGAGCTCTACGCGGCGATGACCGGTGCCCTCGGACTGGACCTGGCCCGCCGGCACCGGCCCGACGTGATCCTCCTCGACCTGCACCTTCCCGACATGTCCGGGATCGAGCTCCTGCGCCGTCTGCAGGACGACCCTGCCACCGCCGCCATCCCCGTGGTGGTGGTCACGGCCGACGCCACCCCCGCCCAGGTGCAGCGGGTGCGGGGCAACGGGGTGGCGGCCTACCTGACCAAGCCCATCGAGATCCGTGAGCTGCTGCGGGTGGTCGAGGTCACCGCCGGGGGCGGCCGTGGCTAGCGGGCGCCCCGCCCTGAGCGAGCGCGAGCGGGCCCGGGTGCGCGACCAGACCCGCCTGCGGGCCCGGCGGGTCGACGCCGAGGCCCTCCTCGACCTGGCGTCGGGGCTCCTGTGCGTCACCGATGCCACCGGGACGGTGCGGTGGGCCAACCGCGCCCTGGCCGAGGCCGTGGGGGCCGGGGTCCCGGGGCCGGCCGGCACGCCCTTCACCGAGCTCGTGCACCCCGACGACGCCGACGCCGCGGCGGCCCTGCTGTCGGGGCGGGGCCCGTCCCGGGGGGGCACCCCGACCGTCCTGCGCCTGCGCCGGGACGGGGGTGGGTGGCGACGCCTGGCGTGGTCCGCCCGGGTCGACGCCGCACGCCAGCGCGCCTACCTGGCCGCCCCCGACGTCGGGGCCGAGGAGACCGAGCCCCTCGTCGACGACAGCATCGCCCGGCTGGGGGCCATCATGCGCCACTCGCCCTCCCTCGTCTTCGTGAAGGACCTCCACAGCCGCTACCTGGTGGTGAACGACGAGTTCGCCCGGGCCACCGGCGTGGCCGTCGACGACGCCGTGGGGCGCACCACCGACCAGTGCTGGCCGCACGACGCCGGCGCCCTGCGCCGCCGCGAGCGTGCCCTCCTCGCCGGGGGCACCTCGACCGCGGCGGTGGAGCGGGTCCACACCCGCAACGGCGTGCGGGACCACATGGTGAGCAGGTTCCTCCTCCGGGACGAAGGCGGCGTCCCCTACGCCATCGCCGGCATCGCCACCGACGTCACCGAGCGCCTGAACGTCGAGCGCGCCCTGGCCGAGCGGGACAAGCTCCTCGACTCGGTCATCACGGCCAGCCCCGACATGATCACCCTGATCGACGGGACGGGCAGGATCCACCAGATCAGCGAGGCCCGGAGCGCGATGTTCGGCTATCCCGCCGACGTCTTCACGGGCGGGCAGCTGTTCGACTTCGTGCACCCCGAGGACCGCGACGACGTGGCCTCGCTCTTCGTGCGGATGGCGACCGGGGCCGTGCCCGACCTGCACCTGCGCTACCGGGTCCGCCATGCCGAGGGGTACTGGGTCACGGTGGACTCCCTGGCCCGGGCGGTCCTCGACGCCGAGGGCCACTTCGCCGGGGCCGTGGTGGTGTCGCGCGACATCTCCGAGGTCCTCGAAGCCGAGGAGCGCCTCGAGGCCTCGCGCCAGGCGGTGGAGCAGGCCAGCCGGGCCAAGAGCGACTTCCTGTCGCGCATGAGCCACGAGCTGCGGACGCCGCTCAACTCCATCCTGGGCTTCGCCCAGCTGCTCGAGATGGACGAGCTCCCCGTGGCCCAGGCCGACGCCGTGGCCCACGTGCTGCGGGCCGGGCGCCACCTCCTCGACCTCATCGACGAGGTCCTCGACATCGCCCGCATCGAATCCGGCCATCTGGAGCTCTCGCCGGTGCCGGTGCCGATGGCCGAGATCGTGGGTGAGGCGGTGCAGCTCATCCGCCCCGCCGCGGCCCGGGCCGACGTGACGGTGCGCAGCACCGTCGAGCCCCGCCGCGACCTGGTCGTGGTGGCCGACCGCCAGCGCCTCATGCAGGTCCTCTTGAACGTCCTGTCCAACGCCGTGAAGTACAACCGCCCGGGCGGGAGCGTGGAGCTCACGTGCGAGCGGACCGGCCACGGGCTGCTGTGCCTGGAGGTGGCCGACACCGGGCGCGGCATCCGGCCCGAGGACCTCGACCGGGTCTTCGTGGCCTTCGACCGCCTCGGTGTCGAGCAGTACGGGATCGAGGGCACCGGGGTGGGCCTGGCCCTGTCCCACCACCTGTGCGAGCGCATGGGGGGCCACCTGGGCGTGGAGTCGGTGCCCGGGGTGGGGAGCACCTTCTCCATCGCCCTCCCCGCCGCCGTCCACCCCCCCGCCCCCGGCCCGCCCCCGTCGGGCCGGGGTGCCCGCTGGGGCGCGGTGGGGACGGTGCCGACGGCGCCGGGCGCCGCTCGGGCCGAGGCGGGCACGGCCCGCCGTGGCGGTCCGGACCACGACGGACCCACCCCGTCGGGGTCCCTTCCCCTCTCCGGCCCCGATCCGGGCGCGCCGCCGTCGTTCCGCGTGCTCCTGGTGGAGGACAACCTCGCCACCCTGGACCTCGTCGAGCGGGTGCTGTCGCGCCGGCCCGCCACCGAGGTGCTGGCGGCCAT
>DATJOV010000440.1:0-3904 GCA_035506735.1 Acidimicrobiales bacterium
AACGCCGGGACCCGCTTCGAGCTGGTGGCCGACGTCACCCGGGTGGGCCGGCACCCCGAGAGCGACATCTTCCTCGACGACATCACGGTGTCGCGCCGCCACGCCGAGTTCCTCAAGAGCCACGGCGGGACCAGCGTGCGGGACGTGGGCTCCCTGAACGGCACCTACGTGAACCGTGAGCGGATCGAGGAGGCCGTCCTGTCCTCGGGCGACGAGGTGCAGATCGGCAAGTTCAAGCTGGTCTACGTGGCGGCGGCCGACGAGTGACCCCCCGCCGGGAGCCCGGGCCGTGAGCGGCCGCACCTACCTGTCCATCGGGGACGTCCTGGCCCTGCTGCGCCAGGAATTCCCCGACGTGACCATCTCCAAGATCCGCTTCCTCGAGAGCCAGGGCCTGGTCGACCCCGAGCGCACCCCCTCGGGGTACCGCAAGTTCTACGACCACGACGTGGAGCGCCTGCGCTGGGTCCTGCGCCAGCAGCGCGAGCACTTCCTCCCCCTCAAGGTCATCAAGGGGCGCCTGGAGCAGGAGGTGGTCCCCGGGGACGGGGGCAACGGCCACGACGGGGCGCCCGAGGGCGAGTTCGAGCAGCCCATGCTGGTGACCCAGGGCGCCGGCCGGGCCGGGCCGGCCACGGCGGGCGAGGGTGCCACCGCACCCCGCAGCGCGGCCGAGGCCAACCGCCCGGCCGTCCCCGGCCCCTCGTCCCGGGCACCGGGGTCACCGGCCGGCGTGGGCCCGACCGCATCCCCGGCGGCCCGGGCTCCGGTGGGGACCCCGCCCCGGGCTCCCGCCGCCGCCACGCCCGCCGCCGCCACGCCCGCCGCCGCCACGCCCGCCGCCGCCACGCCCGCCACCACGCCGACCGCCGGCGCCGGCCACCGGGCCGTCCCGGTCCCCCCGGCCCGGCCGGACCGGCCCCGGCCCGGGGCCGTCCCGGGCGGGGCCCGGGAGACGGCGGCGGCGGGGGGACGACCGGGAAGCGGCCCCGCCACCCCCGGGTCCCGGGCCCCGGGGCCCGGCGCAGGGGGACGGGCCGGCCCCGAGCGGGAACAGGCCCGCCCCGACCCCGGGGACGAGGTGGGGCTCTCCACGCTGTCGGGGACCTCCCTCACGGCCGAGGAGCTGGCCCAGGCGAGCGGCCTCGAGGTGGCAGGGGTCGAGGAGCTCGAGTCCTACGGGCTGGTGTGCGGCCGCGTGGTGGGGGGTGTGACCTACTACGGGGAGGACGCCCTCACCGTGGCCCGCCTGGCGGCGGGCTTCGCCCGGTACGGGGTGGAGGCCCGCCACCTGCGCCTGCACAAGCACGCGGCCGAACGCGAGGCCGGCTTCATCGAGCAGATCGTCCTGCCCCTGCTCAAGCAGCGCAATCCCGAGGCCCGCCAGCGGGCCCGCGACACCGTGGCCGACCTGAGCACCCTGGGCCAGCGCCTGCGGGAAGCGCTCGTCCGCACCACCCTGCGCGACCAGCTGGGCGGGTGAGCCCCCGGCGCCGACCGGGCCCGGGGCCCGGGCGCGGGCCGGGACCCCGGGGGTGACGGGGGCGGGGGAGCCCCGGGTCCTGCACGACGGGGAGGCCCTGGCCGGGGCCGTGACCAGGCTGGGGCGGGAGATCTCGGCCGCCCATCCCGGGGGCGTCCTCCTGGTGGCCGTGCTCAAGGGCAGCATCCTCTTCGTGGCCGACCTGGCGCGCCGCGTCGAAGCCCCGTGCGAGGTCGACTTCCTGGCCATCTCCAGCTACGCCGCCGGGACCGGGCGCGTCCGGATCGTGAAGGACCTCGACCACGACGTGCACGGGCGCGACGTGGTCCTGGTGGAGGACATCGTCGACACCGGCCTCACCTGCACCTACGTGCTGGGGGAGCTGCGGCGGCGGGGACCGGCGACGCTCGAGGTGTGCACGCTGTTCGATCGCGGCACGCGCCGGATCGTGCCCGTCCCCGTGCGCTTCCGGGGCTTCACCGTCGCCGACGACCTGCTCCTGGGGTACGGGCTGGACGTGGCGGGCCGCTACCGCAACCTGCCGTTCGTGGCCGCCGGGGACCCCCAGGCCCTGGAAGGGGACCCGGACGCGTATGTGGGGGCGCTCTACGGGCGGTAAGTTGCTGGCATGGTCGAGGTGCGGCTGAGCGCGGTCCGGGTGGACCTGCAGTCGAACACGCCGGTCCTCCTCCTGACCGAGGCCGAGGGGCTGGGCCGGACGCTCCCCATCTTCATCGGGGCCCCCGAGGCCACCGCCATCGCCTTCGCCATCCAGGGTGTGGCCACGCCCCGGCCCATGACCCACGACCTGTTGCGCGACGTGGTGGAGGCGCTCGGCGCCAACCTCGAGCGGGTGGTCATCACCGAGCTGCGCTCCGCCACGTACTTCGCCGAGCTGCACCTCAAGCGCGGCGACGAGACCGTCACCGTCTCGAGCCGGCCCTCGGACGCCGTGGCGCTGGCCGTGCGCACCGCCAGCCCCCTCTTCGTCGCCGACGACCTCATGGACGCCGAGGGCATCCTCCTGCCCACCGAGGAGGAGGACGAGGACGGCGAGTCCTCGACCCCCGACGAGCTCGTGGGCGAGTTCCGCCAGTTCCTCGACACCGTCCGCCCCGAGGACTTCAGCTCCTGACCACCTGGCCCGCGCCGTCCCGGCGGCGGGGACGACGAGGAGGTGTCGACGTGCGCAAGGTCCGTGCCCGGTTCCCGTGCCGCCCCGTCGCCGCCGTGACCGTGGCGGGCATGGCCCTGGTGCTGGCCGCCTGCGGCGGGGGGGGAGGGTCGGCCACCACCACCACGACCACCACGACGGCGTCCGGGGGCACCTCCTCGACCACCGCCACCACCGCCGGCACCACCACCACGGCGGCGTCGGGCACGCCCACGGCGTGCGCGGCGAGGGCACTGGCCATGAGCGTGTCGGGCACGGAGGGGGCGGCGGGCACCCTGGAGCTCACCTTCGCCCTGCGCAACGTGTCCTCGGCCGCCTGCCCCATGGACGGGTTCCCCCCCGTCCAGCTCATCGACGCGGCCGGGGGCGAGCTCCAGACCACCGTGGTCCGGGGCGGCTCCTACCCCTTCACCGACATCGCCCCCACCGCCATCACCCTGGCCCCGGGCGAGACGGCCTACTTCAACCTGGGCTACTCCGACGTGCCCACCGGGTCCGAGTCGAGCTGCCCGGCCGCCACCCAGCTGGAGGTGACCCCCCCCGGCGCCGCCGACCACGACACCGTGGCGGTGGGCATCACCGCCTGCAACGCCGGGACCCTCACGGTGTCCCCGGTGTTCGCCGCCGGCTCGGCCGGGGCGAGGACCACGGCGCCGGCCGCGTCCTGAGGCAGGCGCCCCCTCCTCAGGTCCCCGGGCCCACGGCCACCACCACCCGGCCCCGGACCCTGCCCTCCAGGATGTCGGCCAGGACCGGCCCCACCCCGGCCAGGGGGACCTCGGCGCCCACCATGGCCTCGAGGTGGGCGGGGCGCAGGTCGCCCCCCAGGCGGGCCCACACGGCGCGCCGCTGCGGGCCCGGGGTGCGCACCGAGTCCACCCCCAGGAGGGCCACGTTGCGGGTGATGAAGGGGTAGACGGTGGTGACCAGGTCGCTGCCCCCGGTGAGGCCGCTGGCGGCCACGGCCGCCCCGTAGCGCAGGGAGCGCAGCACCCGGGCCAGGGTGGCGCCGCCCACGCAGTCGACGGCCCCGGCCCAGCGCTCGGGGCCGAGGACCTTCCCCGCCCCCTCGTCGAGCTCGTCGCGCCCCACCACCCGGGCCGCCCCCAGGTGGCGGAGCCAGTCGTGCTCGTCCTGCTTGCCCGTGCTGGCCACGACCTCGTAGCCCCGCCCGGCCAGGACGGCCACGGCGAAGGAGCCCACCCCCCCCGAGGCGCCGGTGACGAGGACGGGGCCCCCCCCCGGGG
>DATJOV010000441.1:0-7935 GCA_035506735.1 Acidimicrobiales bacterium
GCCGACGCCGCTGGGCGCCGCATCGCCAATGCCGACCCGGGAAGGCACGCCGCATGAGCACGTTCCCCTACCGCGACCGCTTCGAGGTGCACCGCACCCTCCCCGACGTGGGTCGGGCCCCCGAGGAGCTCCTGGACGAGCTGCGGGCCATGGCCGAGGAGGAGGACCGCACGTGGGAGGGCGGGCAGTGCTCGGGCACCATGTACTGCGGCGACCACGACCACTACCGCTTCCTCACCGAGGCCTTCGGGCTCTTCGCCCACGTCAACGCCCTGCAACGCGACATGTGCCCGAGCGCCACCAAGTTCGAGGCGGAGATCATCGCCATGACCCTCGACCTCCTCCACGGGGAGGCCGTGACCTCGAGCACCCCCGCCGGTCTCGTCACCACCGGGGGATCGGGCAGCATCGCCCACGCCATGCTCGCCTACCGCGAGCACGCCCGGGAGCAGCGGGGCGTGACCAGGCCCAACGTGGTGAAGCCGGAGACGGCCCACCCCGCCTTCGACAAGGCCTGCCACCTCTTCGGCATCGAGCTGCGCCGCGCCCCCGTCGACCCCGTCACCACGCAGGTGGACCTGGACTGGGTCGAGGCCCACGTCGACGCGGCCACGGTGGCCGTGGTGGGCTCGGCCTGCAACTACGGCTACGGGACCGTCGACGACATCGCCGGCCTCTCCGAGCTGGCCCTGCGCCGGGGGGTGGGGTGCCACGTCGACGCCTGCCTGGGTGGGTTCATCCTCCCCTTCGGCCAGGAGCTCGGCTACGACATCCCCCTCTTCGACTACCGGCTCCCGGGCGTGAGCTCCATCTCAGCCGACACCCACAAGTACGGGTACGCCCTCAAGGGGACCTCGGTCCTCACCGTCCGGGACCGCGCCCTGCGCAACGCCCAGTACTTCTTCGTCACCGACTGGAGCGGTGGCAAGTACTGCTCACCGGGCATGGAGGGGTCGCGCTCGGGGGGGCTGCTGGCCGCCACCTGGGCCTCCATGGTCCGGATGGGCCGCGACGGCTACCGGGGCTACGCCGAGGCAATCTTCGCCACCGCCGCCGCCATGCAGGACGCCGTGCGCTCCCACCCCGAGCTGCGCATCCTGGGCCGGCCCACGTTCCTCTTCAGCTTCACCTCCGAGGTCTTCGACGTGTACCACGTGAACGACTTCCTGCGCAGCCGGGGATGGCGCCTCAACGGCCAGCAGTACCCCAACGCCCTGCACATGGCCGTGACGCGGCCCCAGACCCAGCCCGGCGTGGCCGAGCGCTTCGCCACCGACCTGGCCGACGCCGTGGCCTACGCCCACGCCCACGCGGGCGAGGCCCCCCAGTCCGGGGCCGTCTACGGGGGGGTGGCGGGGGGGATGACCGACGAGGCCGACGGATTCATCCGGGCCGTCATGGCCGACATGATGGACGGGTTCCAGCAGGTTCCCGCACCGGGGTGAGCACGGCCCCCCCCGCACGCCGGGACCGCTTCGTCCTGGCCGTCGACCTGGGGACGGGCGGGCCCAAGGTGGGGCTGGTGTCGCTCCAGGGCGAGCTGGCCTGGAGCCACCACACCGCCCTGCCCACCACCCTCGTGCCCGGGGGCGGGGCCGAGCAGGACGCCGACGCGTGGTGGGAGGCCATCGCCGCCTCGGCCCGGCTGGGCCTTCGCACCGGGGCGGTGGGACCCGAGCAGGTGGTGGGCGTGGCCTGCACGGGGCAGTGGGCCAGCACCGTGCCCGTCGACGACGACGGTCTCCCCGTCGGTCCCTGCCTCCTGTGGATGGACAGCCGGGGCGGCCCCCGGTCCCGGCAGGTGGTGGGCGGGCCGGTGGCGGGCTACGCCCCCCTCACGGCGTGGCGCTGGATCCGGCGCACGGGGGGCGCCCCCTCCACCGCCGGGGCGGACCCGGTGGGGCACATGCTCTACCTCGAGCACGAGGTCCCCGAGGTGGCCGCTGCCGCCCGCCTCTACCTCGAGCCGGTGGACTACCTCTCCATGCGCTTCACCGGGGTGGCCGCCGCCTCGCACGCCTCGATGACGGCGGCCTGGCTCACCGACAACCGCCACCAGGACCGCCTGGTGTACGACGCCGACCTGGTGCGCAGGGCGGGCGTCCCCGCCGCCAAGCTCCCGCCCCTGGTCCCCACCGGCGCCGTGGTGGGTCACGTGCGCCCCGAGGTGGCGGCCCCCCTGGGCCTGCCCCCGGGGATCCCCGTGGTCACGGGCACGCCCGACCTCCATTCCGCCGCCATGGGTTCGGGGGCGGTGCTCGACTACCAGGCCCACCTCGTGCTGAGCACCTCGTCGTGGATCAGCTGCCCCGTCCCGGCGCAGAAGACCGACGCCCGGCGCCAGATCGCCGCCGTCCCCGGGCTGGTCCCGGGCCGCTACCTGGTGGCCGACAACCACGAGGCCGGGGGGGCGTGCCTGCAGTGGCTGCGCGACGGCGTGCTCGCCCCGGGCGCGGGGCCGGTCCCCTACGACGCCCTCACCGCCGAAGCCGCCACCGTGCCGGCCGGCAGCGACGACGTGCTGTTCACGCCGTGGCTGGCGGGTGAGCGCTCCCCTGTCGACGACCGCAACGCCAGGGGGGGATTCCACAACCTGTCGCTGCGGGCCACCCGGGCCCACCTGGTGCGGGCCGTGCTCGAGGGGGTGGCCTACAACAGCAGATGGCTGCACGAGGCCGTGGAGCACTTCGTGGGGCGACGCCTCCCCTCCCTGCGCATCGTGGGGGGAGGGGCCGCCTCCGACCTGTGGTGCCAGATCCACGCCGACGTCATGGGGCGCACCCTGGAGCGGGTGGCCGATCCGGTCCACGCCAACCTGCGGGGGGCCGGGCTCTTCGCCGGGGTGGCCCTGGGCCAGGTCGACCTGGGCGAGGTGGGCGACCTCGTCGCCGTCGAGGCCCGCTTCGAGCCCGCACCGGATCGGCGCGCCGTCTACGACCGCCTCTACGGCGAGTTCCCCCGCCTCTACCGGGCCCAGAAGGCCATGTTCTCGCGCCGCAACGGACCTCGGGCATGAGCCGGGGCCCGGCCGGGCCCGGCACCGGCCTGCTGGTCCTGGTGTGCGCCGTGGTCCTGGTGGACACGGTGTTCTTCACCGCCCTCACCCCCCTGCTCCCCCACTACGTCCACGGGGACGGCCTGTCCAAGGCCCAGGCCGGGGTGCTCGTGGCCTCGTACCCCCTCGGGACGCTGGTGGGCGCCCTCCCGGGGGGGATCCTCACGGCCCGCCTCGGGCCCCGCCCCGCCGTGCTGGCCGGCCTGGCGGTCATGAGCGCCGCCAGCTTCGTCTTCGGCCAGTCCCACGCCGTCGTCCTCCTCGACGGGGCCCGGGGGGTCCAGGGGGTGGCGGGCGCCTGCACCTGGGCCGGGGGGCTGGCCTGGCTGGCCGACGCCGCCCCGGCCGAGCGGCGTGGGGCCGCGCTCGGCACCGCCTTCGCCGCCGCCCTGGGGGGGGCGCTGCTCGGCCCCGTGATCGGCGCCGTGGCCAGCCATGTCGGGACCGGACCCGCCTTCTCGGCCGCCACCGTGGCGGGGGTGGGCCTCATGATCGCCAGCCTCACCGTGGCCTCGCCCCTGCGGGGGAGCACCGAGCCCCTGCGCCACGCCCTCCCCGCCCTCACCGATCCGGCCCTGGCCTCGGGGGTGTGGCTCACCTTCGTGGCCGGCTTCGACTTCGGGGTCGTCGACGTCCTGGCCCCGTTGCGGCTCAACCGGCTGGGAGCAGGGTCGGTGGCCATCGGGGCCACCTTCCTGGGGGCGGCCGCCCTCGAGGGCGTCCTCTCGCCCGTGGTGGGCCGGGTCTCGGACCGCCTGGGGCACCTCCGCCCCATCCGGCTCTCCCTGGCGGCGTCGGTCCTGGTCAGCGTCCTGGCCCCCGTCGTGCGCCCGGTGACCGCCCTCGAGGCGCTGCTCGTGGCCGGGCTGCCCGCCTTCGGGACCCTCTACGTCCCCTCGGCCGCCATGATCGCCGAGGGGGCCGAGCGCCGGGGCCTGCACCCCGGCCTGGCCTTCGGGGTCGGGAACCTGGCCTGGGCGGCGGGGCAGGGGGCGGCGGCGGCGGGCGGCGGCGCGTTGGCCCAGGCCACGGCCGACATCGTCCCCTACCTCGTCCTGGCCCTCGTCGCCGCCGCCAGCCTGGCCCTCCTCCGGCCCGGCCGGGAACGGCGCCGTCCGGCCCGGTGAGGGCGGGCGGCGGAATGCGGCCCGGGCGGGTGGGGTTGTCCCGTCCATGACGGATGCCATGAAGGACTTCAACACCTCGGTCATCGAGGAGTTCCGGGCCAACGACGGGAGGGTGGGGGGCAACTTCGAAGGAGCCCCCCTCCTGCTCCTGCACCACACCGGGGCCAGGACGGGGACGGAGCGGGTGACCCCCGTCATGTACCAGGCCGTCGGCGACGACCTGGCCGTGTTCGCCTCCAAGGCCGGAGCCCCCACCAACCCGGACTGGTTCCACAACCTGGTGGCCCACCCCGACGCCGTGGTGGAGGTCGGGACCGAGACCGTGCCGGTGCGGGCCCGGGTGGCCTCCGAGGCCGAGCGCGGCTCCATCTGGGAGCGGCAGAAGGAGCTGTACCCGGGCTTCGCCGAGTACGAGGAGAAGACCACCCGCACCATCCCCGTGGTCATCCTCGAGCGGGTCTGAGCCGGCCCCCGTCCCACCCCGGGGCGGGGGGGAAATCCCCGGTGACGAGGGGGGTGTCGCCCTAGGCTGGCACCCATGGGGGAGGCGCTGTGGGTGGGGGAGGCGCTGGCTGGCGCCGTCCCGGCGGCGCCGGGCGGCACCTGGTCCTTCGACCCCGACGCGGCGCTGTGGCGGCGCCCCGGCCTCGAGGTGGCGGCCGGGGCTCCCCTCCCTGATCCGTCGGCCGCCCCGGGCGGCGCCCCGGGGGTCACCCCCGTGGGCACGGCGCTGACGCTGGAGGCCCCGCCCGTCACCCTCGGGGCCGGCCCCGTCGCCCTGGCCGGAGGCGGCGGCGTCCTCGACGCCGTCCCCGCACCCCTCGACCTCGTCCCGGCCGGGCTCGATGCGCAGCACGCCCTCGGCCCCCCCGACGCCGGGGCCCACCCCCTGGCCCCGGTGGGGCGCCTGGCCGTGGCCGCCCTGCGCGGCGCCCGGCACGTGGCCGGCGACCCGCGGGTGTCGGGCGTGCTGCGGGCCGGACCGAGCGTGGCCGCCTTCATGGCCCGCAGCCGCGAGCGCAGCGCCGTGGCCGCCCTCGACCACACCGTGGTCCCGGTGCGGGCCACGCCCGGGCTGGCCCTGCAGGCCTACCTGGACGAGCTCGTCATCGCCCTGTTCCGGCACCCCGAGCTCCTCCCCAAGGAGCACGAGTACGCCCCGGCGGCGTCGGAGCTCGAGGAGCTCCACGCCCTGTTCGCCTGGCGGGGGTGGCTGGAACGGCCCACCGCCTACCACCGCGACCCCCCGCCCCCCGTCGGCGTGGAGGTGCAGCGCCAGCACCGCCAGGGCCTGGGCTACGAGCACGTCCGCTTCGCCAGCGGGTGGGAGCCGGACCCGGGCGAGCCCGGTCGCCGGCGCTGGATGGACCACGAGGCCAACCGCACCCTGCACGCCTGGGTGTCGCGGGTGCCGGGCCGCCACCAGCGCTCGTGGCTGGTGTGCGCCCACGGGCTCGGGATGGGCGGCAACGGCGCCGTGGACCTGCGGGCCTTCCGGGCCCCCCAGCTGGCCCGGCGGGGCATCAACGTGGTGGCCCCGGTCCTCCCCCTCCACGGTCCCCGGGCCTCGGGGCGGGTGCGGGGCGAGGACCTCATGACCATCGACATGGTGGACTCGCTCCACGGGGTGGCCCAGGCCACCTGGGACCTGCGCCGCATCATCCGCTGGCTGCGCCACAGCGAGGGGGCCGAGCAGATCGGGATCATGGGCTACTCCCTGGGGGGCCTGGTGGCGGCGCTGGTGGCCTCCCTCGAGGACGACCTGGCGTGCGTGGTGTCGGGGATCCCCGTGGTCGACCTGCCCCATCTCTTCCGCCGCCACAGCCCGCCCCACATCGCCCGGATGGCCGACGACTACGGCGTGCTCGGGCCCGCCGCCGACGACGTCCACCGGGTGATCTCACCCCTGGCCATGCGCTGTCGGGTCCCCTTCGACCGCCGCTTCATCTTCGCCGGGCTGGCCGACCGCATGTCCACCTTCGGTCATGCCCGCCGGCTGTGGCTGCACTGGGGCCAGCCCGCCTGGGCCACCTACGCCGGCGGCCACGTCGGCTTCTACTGGTCGGGTGCGGTCAAGCGCTTCGTCGACGACGCCCTGGCCCGCTCCTTCGCCCGGTCGCCACGCGCCGCCTGACGGCGCCGGCGGGCCGGGCCGTGGCCCCGGCGCCGACGGCGTGACGGGCCGACTACATTGCGGGCCTGGCGGCACCCGTGACGCGGACGCGCCGTGGACCGAGGACGGGGGGAACGATGCCAGCGAAGGGGATCACCGACACGGTCCGTCTGGGCGTGCTCGGGGCGGGCAACATCGCCGACCTGAACGTGGCCGGGTACCTCGAGCACCCCCGGTGCGACGTCGTGGCCGTGTGCGAGCTCGACCCCGAGGTGGGCCAGGAGGCGGCCCGGCGCTGGCGCGTGCCCCGCGTCTACACCGACCTGGACGACCTCCTGGGCGACGACGGCGTCGACGCCGTGGAGATCCTCACCCCGACCCACCTCCACCACCAGCACATCGCCGCCGCCCTCCGGGCCGGGAAGCACGTCTCGGTGCAGAAGCCCATCACCAACTCGGTGGACGAGGCCCTCGAGCTCGGCCGGCTGGCCGAGGAGGCCGGGCTCACCCTGCGGGTGAGCGAGTGCTTCGTCCACTACCCGCCCCTGGAGCTGGCCAAGAAGCTCGTGGCCGAGGGCGCCATCGGGCGTCCCACCGGCATCCGCATCCGCACCGTGGTGGGCCAGACCGACGCCAAGTTCCAGGCCGAGCTGCGCCCCGAGGGCTACGGCTGGCGCCTCGACACCCGCAGCCCGGGCGGGCACCTCTTCGACGACATGGTGCACAAGTACGCCATGGCCCTGTGGCTGCTGGACCAGGACATCGTCTCGGTCCAGGCCGTGGTGCGCCGGCGCGACCTGTTCTTCGAGCCCTGCGCCGTGCTCTTCGAGTACGAGGACCCCGGGCTGCTCGGCACCATGGAGGTGCAGTACGCCCCCCAGATGTGGCTGCGCTCGTCGTACTACGGCGCCGACGAGTTCTTCGAGATCCAGGGGGACGACGGCTTCCTGTGGGTGACCCGGGCCACGGGGGAGATGCTGGACCTGGCCCCCGTGATCCTCTACGACGGCAAGGACAACGCCCGCACCTTCACCAACTACGACGCGGTGGAGTCGGACTGGGCCCTCGGGTTCCGGCGCTCCTCGGCCAACTTCGTGGACTCGCTCCTGGCCGGCACGCCCGCCGCCATGACGGCGGAGGAGGCGGCCAAGGTGCTCCAGCTGTGCTTCGCCGTCTACCTGGCCTCGGACGAGCGGCGGCCGGTCGACCCCCGCACCATCACCACCGCCGTCACCCCGGCCGGGTGGGCGCAGTGGTGAGGGGCTCGAGGCGGACCACGGGCAGCTCCCGTCGCAGCGTGGCCAGGTAGCCCCGCCACAGGCCGTTCCAGGCCCGCACCCGGGGGAGGAGCGACTCCCGCTCCGCCCCGGCCAGGGCCCGGGCCCGCACCGCCACGGTGCGCCCCCCCACGTGCACGGTGGCGGCGGGGCGGGTCTCGAGGTTGCACCACCACGCCGGGGGGCGCTCGCTGCCGTAGTTCGAGGCCAGCACCACGAAGGCGTCCCCGTCCGGCATGAACAGGAGCACCACCTGCCGGGCCAGCCCCGAGCGCCGTCCCGTGGTCTCGAGGACGAGGAAGCGCAGGCGGGGCCCGCCCCACGAGGGCCGGCCCCGGGTCCGCACCAGCAGGCGGGTGTGGC
>DATJOV010000442.1:0-2129 GCA_035506735.1 Acidimicrobiales bacterium
TTCCGGCTCACCCTCAACCTGTCGGCCGGTGAGCTGGCCGACCCCCACTTCGCCGAGACGGTGGAGGAGCTGCTGCACAAGCACGGCATCGCCCCTACCATGCTCAGCTTCGACCTGTCCGAGCATGCGGCCCGCCAGGCCGCCTCGGCCAGCGCCGCGGTGGACCGGCTGTCCTCGCTCGGCGTCGTCTTCTCCCTCGACGATTTCGGGGCGGGGGAGTGCAAGCTGTCGTGGGTGCAGGAGCTCCCCATCGGGGCCCTCAAGATCGCTCCCGAGTTCGTGGCCGGCCTCGACTCCACCAGCAACCCCCACGGGGCGGCCATGGTGCGGGCCCTCATCGCCCTCGGGCACGAGCTGCACCTCACCATGGTGGCCGAGGGCGTGGAGACCCCGGCCCAGGCCGCCGCCCTGCGTGCCATCGGGTGCGAGCTGGCCCAGGGATACCACCTCGGGCATCCCGGTCCGCGCGAGCAGGTCTGGGCGGTGCGCGAGGCCTAGGCGCCGCATCAGCACGACCGCGTCCCGCTCACCGTCGTGGGCGGTTCCGACGCGTGCGCGTTGGCGCTCCGGGGCCGGTGTGGCGCGGCGAAATTGGCCGGAAATGCTGGGGAAATCCTCAATCGTGGTGATGTGCGACGAGGGCGCGAATTCGTATCGTGGGCGACGGTGTTGGAAGCCCGCGCCCTGGCGCGTCATGCCGTCGCCCCGTCGGGGGTAGGGCGGCCGGGCGTGGGGGGACACGGCGGGCGACCGGGAGGAGTGTGGCACGCATGGGTGTGACGACGAAGGAACAGGGGGGCACGATGGTCAGGTCCGGACGCCGGCATCGCCGGATGGCGGCCGTCATGGCCGGCGCGCTGGGAGCGGGGGCGGCCGTCTTCGCCCTGTCCGCCGCGGTGGCGTCGCCCTCGGCCTTCGCCACGAGCTCGCAGTTCGAGCTGTTCTGCCCCAACACCCCGGTGGGCGACATCGCCCTCAACGACGTGGTGGTGGACGGGACCATCTCCCCCGCCGCGCCCTCGGCCGGCGGCCAGTTCAACCTGACCGGCTTCCAGACCTCGGTGGCGCTCCCGAGCCAGATCGTGTCGGCCGCCGCCGCCCTGGGGAACTCGGCCATCTCCGGCAACGCCTCGGTCAAGGTCGACGCCACCGGTGCCACCCCGGCCTCCATCTCGAGCGGCACCATCACCATCAACTCGCCCATCCCGAGCCCGGTGCCGTCCACCGGCCTCGCCCTCACCCTGCCGACGTCGCCCGCCACCATCGGGCCCTTCACGGCCGGCTCGAGCGGCACCGTCACCCTCACGCTCGACCCCAGCGTGAGCCTGTCGCTGAACGTGTCGGGGAGCACCCTCACCCTGACGTGCAACCCCTTCCCCAACAACTCCGAAGCCACCGGCATCGTGTCGGCCAAGCCCTCGGCGTCCGAGGCCGCCCCGGTCATCGCCACGGCCACGGTCGGCGGGGGCGGGGGCACGACGACGCCCACCACCACGGCCACGACCTCGCCCACGGCCACGACGGCGCCCACGGCCACGACGGCGCCCACGGCGACGACCTCGCCCCCCCCGGCCACCTCGCCTGGGTCGGGCTCGCTCGCCTCCACCGGTCCCGGCCCCGACCTGTGGATCGTGGCCATCGCCGGCTTCATCGTCCTCTACCTGGGCTCGGTGGCCCTGGCCGTGGTGGAGCGGCCCCGGAGCCTCCTGCGCCGCATCCTGCGCCTCCAGCGGCCCCTGGCCGTGGCCACCCCGGCCCCGGGCCCGATGACGGCCGCCCCGGCCGAGGTGACCCTGGTGGCCCCGCTCGCCGCCGAGCGGGTCACGACCCGCACCGCCCCGCGACCGCCGGGCGCCCCTGACGCCGACGGGGCCCGCTCGGTCTACCCCGGGGCCGGCGACTCTCCCGGTCTGTGGTTCGACGGCTGCCAGCCCGAGGACCGCACCCGGAGCTGACGTCGGGGGCGCTTCCCCTACGCAGGGGGGCGTAGGGGAAGCGCCGACGTCGGTCCGGGGCCGTCCGCCCCGTCCCCAGCGGTGCCCGGCGCGCTCTCGCCCGACTCGGGCGACGGCGTGCCGGGGAGCGCCTCCGGGGCAGCGGCCGCACCGAGCGGCCCGCCGGCGGCGTCC